>DATFEK010000050.1:0-2194 GCA_035251305.1 Gaiellaceae bacterium
CGGACCCCTGCCAGGACCTCCACGATCGGCGCCTCGTACAGATCCGCGGAGCGGACCGTCCCGCCCATCCCACGCACGATTTCCTCGCGCTTGGCCGCGAACGTACGCTCGGCCTCGTCCGCGCCCTCCCTCGTCTCCCAGAGCACGATCGATCGTGCGCGGCGATTCTCTTCGTCGACGAGCGAGATGAACCCGGCGAAGCCCTCGATCTCCTTGAGCCCGGGGATGATCCTCTCCCGGATGATCCCGAGGACTTCTTCGCGCTTGGACGCGTCGACACCCTCGATCTCGACAAGCCGTCCGTACATCGCTCCTCCTTCGGTCGACGTCGGGTCGATGGTATCGCTCCGGGGCTCGCGCTGCTCGACCTCAGGCGTATGTGTCGCGCTTGCGTGAGGCTCTAGTCGTCGTCGGAGCGCTGGGTGACGCCGAAGGCTTTTGTCGAGCTCCACTTCGGCTTCGCTGCCGTCGCTCTTGCGGATCTCGACCTCGTAGCCGGCGCCGCCGTCGTCCGACTCGACTGCGAGCACCGTGCCACCGCCTGTCGTGGCGAGCGCGGCCTCGGCAGCCTTGTCGGCCGACGCACCGGTCAGCGAGGCGTCGCCCTCGCGAGGCTCAACCTCCGGCGCCTGCGTCCGTGAGGATCTCGGCCATCTCCGTGTACCCGCTGCGCCGGGCATGCTCGAGCGGCGTGACGCCCTCGCCGTCCGCTAGATCGACGTCAGCTCCCGCTTCGACGAGTGTCCGCACGACTTCTGTGTGCGCCTCGCCGCCGTCGCCCAGGATGATGGCCTCGAGCAGTGCCGTCCACCCGAGCCGGTTCACGTGGTCGATCTCGATCCCCGCCGCGAGCAGGCGCCGAACGATCTCGACGTACCCACGGTGGGCGGCGCGGATCAAGCCCGTCCCGTTGTAGCTGTCCTTGGCGTTGACGTCTGCGCCGGCCGCGAGCGTGAGCTCGAGGAGCGAAACGCTCTCCCCCACCTCGCTCGTCGCGATGAGGTACGCGCTCTGCTCCGTGACGTCCTTCACGTCGACATCCGCGCCTGCATCGATCAGCAGCCGCGCCACCTCGACGTGGTTCCCGTATGCCGCTGCGACGAGCGCAGTTGCGTTGCTCGAGTCGCGAGCGGTGACGCTGGCGCCCTGGTCGAGGAGCTCTTCGACCGTCTCGAGTTCGCCGGCGCGGGCAGCCTCGATGAGCTGTGCGTCGACCCTGGCGTCACTCACCTGCGCGTCCTCGCCGCCGCACGAGGCGGCGGCGAGGACGAGGATGAGTCCGAGGACGACCTGCAAGCGCTATCCCGCGACTGCGTCGAGAGCCGGCTCGACAGCCCGCACCTCCTGCTCCTGCAGGTCGCGCCCACGGACGAGGAACAGCGAGACGAGGACGCCTGCAAACGTGATCGCCGCGCCCGCCCAGAACGCGGCCTGGAAGCCGTCGGTCAGAGCGACCGGGACCGCCGTGCCCGTCGCGAGAGCGTCGTCCGTGGTCGAGACGGCGATCGTCGAGAGGATCGCGATGCCGACCGCGCCACCGATCTGCTGCGAGGTGTTGATGAGCCCCGACGCGAGACCCGCCTCCTGGAGCTTCGTGCCGGCGACGGCCGCGATCGTCACCGCGACGTACCCGAAGGGTAGCCCGAGCCCGATGAGGAGAAAGCCAGGGAAGAGATCGGTCCAGTACGAGCCGGAGACCGAGACCTGGGTGAAGTAGAGAAGCCCGAGCGTCATTGCCGACATGCCGAAAACGAGCGCAGGCTTGACGCCGACCCGAGTCACGGCGGCCGCTGCGACGTTCGCCCAGATGATCGCCGTGCCAGCCACGGCCAGGTATCCCACGCCAGTCTCGATCGGGGTGAGACCGAGAACCTGCTGCATGTACAGCGTCAGCATCAGGAACATCGCGAACAGAGCGGTGCCCATGATGAATCCGACGACGTTCGCCGCTGTCAGCGTCCGCAGTCGGAAGATCGAGAGCGGCACGAGCGGGTCCTTCACGCGGCGCTCCCACCCGATGAACGCGAGGAGCAAAACCGCAGACGCCGCAAACACACCGATCGTCTCGGTCGAGGTCCAACCCCACCCGTAGCCCTGTGTGATCCCGAGCACGAGGAGCGAGAGCCCGGACGTGACGAGGATCGCACCGAGGGCGTCGAAGCCTTGCCCGTGCTTGTCGAGGCTCTCGGAGAGA
>DATFEK010000058.1:0-9223 GCA_035251305.1 Gaiellaceae bacterium
TGCTTCTTGAACACCTCGATGAGCGCCTCCTCCTCGCGCGTCGTGGGATCCTTGTCGAGCGTGTTCGCGATGAACGGCGAGCCGCCGAAGAGCTCGAGGATCTTCTCGTTGGAGGTCGTATCGAGCTCGAAGCCCGTCGTCGGGTCCTCGGCGGGGAGGGCGCGCAGAAGCGTCGTGATCGGCAGCTTGCGCTTGCGATCGATACGCGCGTAGACGATGCCCTTCTTGTCGATCTCGACCTCGAGCCAGGAGCCGCGAGACGGCATCAAGTTCGCCATGAAGACCTGCTTCGTCGCGTCTTTGGGCTCCATCAGGTAGGCGCCCGGGCTGCGGACGAGCTGCGTCACGATCACGCGCTCGGTCCCGTTGATGATGAACGTGCCCCATGGGGTCATCATCGGGAAGTCGCCCATGAAGACCCGCTGCTCGCGGATCTCGCCGGTTTCCTTGTTGACGAAGCGGACGGTGATCGAGAGCGGGACCTGGTAGGTCAGGTCCTTCTCTCGGCATTCCTGGATCGTGAACTGCGGGTCCCCGAACTCGTACTCCCCGAAGTCGACGGCAAGCGTCCCGGTGTAATCCTCGATCGGCGAGATGTCGTCGATCGTCTCGCGAAGGCCGTCCTGGATGAACCAGCTGAAGGACACCTTCTGGATGTCGATGAGGTTGGGGAGGTCGAGGACATGCTTCAGGCGCGAAAAGCTCTTACGCGCGCGCGGCGCGACAGCAACGCTGCTCAAGTGTTATTGCCTCCCTTAACTGCGTGCAGGGCTTGTATGGGCAGGGTGAAACGGACGGGGCCTCGGCGGAACCACCAAGGATAGCGTACGAGCACACTCCACCGCAACCGCCAGGCGGCCGGTGGATTGCGTCCCGAAAGGATAGCGGACGGTGTCAAACGGGGGTCAGACCCGTTGGTCTGACCCCGTCCGCAAGCCCGCCTACTCGTGCCTTATTTCAGCTCCACCTCGGCGCCTGCCTCCTCGAGCTGAGCCTTGATCGACTCCGCCTCGTCCTTCGCGGCGCCCTCCTTGACGGCACCCGGAGCTGCGTCGACGAGGTCCTTCGCCTCCTTGAGCCCGAGGCCGGTGACCGCGCGGACGACCTTGATCACCTGGATCTTCTTGTCGCCGGCCGCCAGGAGCACGACGTCGAACGAGTCCTTCTCCTCCTCGGCGGTTTCGCCGTCGCCGCCGCCCGCTGCCGGAGCCTGAGCGATTGCAACCGGAGCGGCGGCGGTCACGCCCCACTCCTCCTCGATCGACTTCTTGAGCTCGACGAGCTCGAGCACCGTCATCTTGCCGAGCGTGTCGAGCACCTTCTGTACGTCTGTGGCCATCTACGTGTCCTCCTCGCCGAACGGCTGCGCCGTTCGGCTAATCGCTTTCCTCGACTTGTTGCTGACCTGAAACCTCTGGCGAGCCCGCGTCGTCTGGCGAGTCTTCGCGCTCCTGGATGGGTTCATTAGGCGATTCCGCGACAGCGGAATCGCCCTGCTCCTCGAGCTGCGCGATGCGAGCGTCGATGAGCCCGTGCAGATCGCGCAGCGGCGCAGAGACGAGCGCCAGAAGCTGTGTAAGGGGAGCGACGACCGCGCCGACGAGCTGCGCGCGCAGAACATCCATCGGTGGGAGGGTCGCGAGCTCCGCGACCTCGGCGCCGGACAGCGTCTTCCCCTCGAGCATTCCACCGCGGAGCACGAGGACGTTCGTCTCCTTCGCAGTCGCGGCAAGCGCCTTGGCGACAGCCGCTGGATCACCCGACGACTCGATGAAAGCGATGGCGGTCGGGCCCTCGAGCATCACGAGCAGCGCCTCGGCGCCCGCCTGTTGAGCAGCCCGGCTGGCCAACGTGTTCTTGACGATGCGGAATCGAGCGCCGTGCTCGAGGAGCACGTCTCGCAGCGACTCGAGCTGCTTGTTCGTCAAGCCGCGGTAGTCCGCGACGATCAGCGTCTCCGCAGAGCTCAGGTCTGCCGCGAGCTCCGCGACGATTCGTTCCTTGTCCGTTTTCAACATGTCATTTCCTCCGGAAACGACTAGACCCGCTTCGAGGCGGGTCCACAGCCGGTGCTACGCACCTGAGCGAACCAGCCTCGGCCGGACCTCTAGGCCTTTGTAGCTCAGAGCCACAAAGGCCTCGCCGGCTGTCTTGGGCGGTATCCAGTCGGTCGTTAGGCCGGAACTGTAGCTTCCTCTCGAGAGGAATCGGCGCCAGCCAGTTCCTCAGTGATGTCGCGCGTGATGGTCGAGTCGACGTGGACGCCCGGGCCCATCGTCGTCGTCAGCGTGATCTGCTCGATGTACCGACCCTTCGCCGCCGAGGGCTTGGCGCGCACGATCTCCTCGATGAGCGCCGCGTAGTTCTCGAGGAGCGCGCGCTCGTCGAAGCTGCGCTTTCCGATCGGAAGGTGGACGTTCCCGCCGCGATCGGTGCGGTACTCGAGCTTGCCCGCCTTCGCATCGGAGACGGCCTTGCCGACGTCCATCGTCACCGTGCCCGTCTTCGGGTTCGGCATCAGGCCCCTCGGGCCGAGCACTCGGCCGAGCTTTCCCACCACGCTCATCTGGTCGGGAGTGGCGATTGCGACATCGAAGTCGAGGAAGCCTTCCTCGATCCTCGTTGCGAGATCCGCCGAGCCGACGACGTCGGCGCCGGCATCCTCGGCCTCGCGTGCCTTCTCCCCCTCCGCGAAGACAGCCACGCGCACGTCCTTGCCGATCCCGTGCGGAAGCATGATGGTCCCTCGCAGCTGCTGGTCGGCGTGCCGCACGTTCAGGCCGAGCCGGAAGTGCGCCTCGACGGTTTCGTCGAACTTGGCACCCTCGAGCTCCTTGAGCAGGCGAAGCGCGGCGAGCGGGGTGTACGCCACCTCGCGATCGATGGCCTCGCGCGCCGAGCGGTACCGCTTTCCGTGAGAGCTCATAGGTTCGTTTCCACGCCCATGCTGCGGGCGGTCCCGGCGATCACCTTCATCGCCTCGTCGACGTCGCGCGCGTTCAGGTCGGGCATCTTCGCCTCCGCGATGGAGCGGAGCTGTGCGTCCGTGAGGCGGCCGACCTTGTGGCGGTTCGGCTCGCCGGAGCCGGACTCGAGCGCGAGCGCCTCCTTGATGAGCACGGCCGCCGGCGGCGTCTTCGTGATGAACGTGAACGAGCGATCCTCGAAGACGGTGATCTCCACCGGGATGATGCGGCCGTTCTCGTGCGCGGTCTGCGCGTTGTACGCCTTGCAGAACTCCATGATGTTGACCCCGTGCTGGCCGAGCGCGGGACCGACCGGTGGAGCCGGGTTCGCCTGGCCGCCCGGGATCTGGAGCTTGATGAGCGTGAGTACCTTCTTGGCCACTGTCCTTTGTTTTGCCTTTCTAGAGGAACGGGCGTAGCCCGTTCCTCAGTCGATCTTCTTCACCTGGTCGAAGCTGAGCTCCACCGGCACCTGGCGCTCGAAGATGTCCACGAGCACCTTCAGCTTCTGCTGGTCGGGGTTGACGTCGACGATCTCGCCGTCGAAGTCGGAGAGCGGTCCGGAGGTGACCTTTACGGACTCACCGAGCGAGAATTCGACCTGCGCCTTCTGAGCTTGCGCGCCGGCGGGCGCCCCGTGGTGGAGTATCCGGTCGACCTCGGGCTGCGAGAGCGGCACGGGCTTCGTCCCGGCGCCGACGAACCCGGTGACACCCGGAGTCCCCTTGACGACGGTCCACGCCTCGTCGGACATGCTCATGTTCACGAGCACGTAGCCGGGAAGGACGCGCTTCTCCGTCTGCACCTTCTGCCCGTCCTTCGTCTCGATCACCTGCTCGGTCGGCACGACCACACGACGGAACGCGGGCTGCTGGTTCATCGAGACGATGCGATGCTCGAGATTGGTCTTCACCTTGTTCTCGTGCCCCGAGTACGTATTGATCACGAACCACTGAAACATGCTGAAGAGCTCCTAGAGGAGGACGCGGTCGACGACGGGGCGGATGACCTGATCCAGGCCCCAGAGGTAGGCGCCCACGATCGTGCACGCGATGATGACCACAACGACACCCTGCAGCGTCTGGCGGCGGCTCGGCCAGTCGACCTTCCTGAGCTCGGCGTACGACTCGCGGACGAACTGCCCGCGCTGGTGATCGGCCTTCCGCCCCGTCTGCTGCTTGACAGGTTGCTGCGAAGGCCGGACCTGCGCGGCGCGAGCGCGGCGCGAGGTCGGCGCTCCGTCACCGGCGGCAGCCCGCGCCGCACGCCGTTGCCTACGAGTCTCACGCGCCAACTACCTGGTCTCCCGATGCGGCGTGTGCCGACCGCACCAACGGCAGTACTTCCTGAACTCGACCCGGTCCGGCGAGTTCCGCTTCGACTTCTGGGTTTGGTAGTTGCGCCGCTTGCACTCGGTGCACGCGAGCGTGATCGCGACTCGGACTCCGGTTGCCATTGTTCTAGTCGGTTCGTATGTGGGACGAAGAGAGAAAGGCGTTCGAGTAGCGGCGGCAGGACTCGAACCTGCGACACGCGGATTATGATTCCGCTGCTCTAACCAACTGAGCTACGCCGCCGCGCGCGCCAGAGTGTAGCAAGGGTCGGGCGCAGCTTCTCGCCACCGGGACCACGGCCGACCGCCTCACAGTCACGCGGGCGCGCGGATGCGGGCCATTCCAAGCTCCAGGCCGTATGCCACCGCTGCGGCGGCCCAGCGACGACCACGCAGCGCCTCGTCGACGGAAGGCCGGCGCCGTACTCCGGCGAGACGGTTGTCGTCGGAGCGGCCGAGCAGTACGAGGCGCGCTGCCGCGGGTGTCACGAGGCAGGGGTCGGCGCCGCGCTCGTAGCTGCATAGAGAGGCTCAGCGCCCCCGTACGGATCCCGCGAAGGCGCACGCTGCTGTCGTCCCCGCGGCCACGAGCACGATCGTCCCGCCCGGCGGGAGGTCCGCGTAGTACGAGACGGTGAGACCGAGGACAGCCGATGCCAGGCCGATCACCATGGCGAGCGCGAGCGTCGAGCGCATGCTCCACGCCACGCGCTCCGCCGCGCTGACCGGGAGCACCATGAGGGCAGCGACGAGCAGAATCCCCACCACGCGCATCGACAACGCCACGGTCACGGCTGCGAGCGCGGCGACCGCGATGTTGAGCGCGCCGATCGGAACGCCCGCGACCCGCGCCCCTTCCTCGTCGATCACGACCGCCGCGAGCGGCCGATAGAGGAGCCCGACGATGGCGAGCCCGGCAGCGCCGAGGACGGTGATGAGGAGGACGTCACCGCGCGTGACGGTGAGGATCGACCCGAAGAGGTATTGGAAGAGATCGACGTTCAGCGCGCCGGCTGCCGAGATGAGCACGACTCCCAGAGCGATCCCCGTGTAGAACACGAGCGCGAGAGCCCGGTCACCCGCGGTTCCACCACGCGCCCTGAGCAGCTCGATGGCGATGCCGCCCAGGACGGCCGCAACGAGCGCGGTCAGCACCGGCGCGACGTCCAGCAGGATCCCCGCAGCGACGCCGGCAAAGGCAACGTGCCCGATGCCGTCGCCCATCAACGACTGCCTCCGCTGGACGAGGAAGAACCCGACGGCGGGCGCGAGGATTCCGACGACGACGCCCGCGGCGAGCGCGAGCCGCATGAACTCACTGTCGAGCATGAACGTGGGACGGGTCGTGCCAGACGCCTGGCAGCTCGTGGGGCGCACCGTCGAAGACGATCGTCCGACGAACGAGCACGAGACGCTGGACGAAGCTCTCGACCGCGCCGAACTCGTGCGAGACGTACACGATGGTGACGCCGAGCTCCGAGTGCAGCTCGTCGAGAAGCACCGCCAGCGACTCCTGTGACTCAGCATCCACGCCCGTCGTGGGCTCGTCGAGAACGAGGAGCGACGGCTCACCGGCAAGGGCCTTTGCGATGAACGCGCGCTGCTGCATCCCACCCGACAACGTCCTCAGCGGATCGTCCGCGTGCTCTTCGAGGCCGACCCGAAGGATCGCTTGTCGGACGAGCTCGTGGTCGCGGCGCCGCAGCGGCCCGATCAACCCGCCCGTGGCGAGACGCCCGGCCGCGACGACCTCGCGCACCGTGGCAGGAGCTTCGCCGCCGAGGACGGAGCGCTGCGCCAGGTAACCGAGCGATCGACGCCGCGAGAAGCGGTGTGCCGGCTCGCCGTACAGGAGCGCTCTCCCCTCGGAAGGCCGCTCGAGGCCGAGGACGAGCCGAACGAGTGTCGTCTTCCCCCCGCCGTTCGGCCCGGCGACCGCGACGAACTCGCCCTCACCGAGCCGAAGGTCGACTCGCTCGAGGACGCGCTGCCCGAGCCGGTAGCCGAACGAGACGCCCTCGAGCTCGACGGCTAGCGGCACCCGAGCGCCTTCCGGAGGACGGCGAGGTTCGAGCGCATGACCGAGACGTAGTCCTCCCCTGCGGCCAGCTGCTCCTGGCTCAACCCCTCGAGAGGGTCGAGGGTCGCGATGTCGACGCCGGCTTCACGTGCGACCGTCCGTGCGAGCCGGTCCGAGACCAGTGGTTCCGCAAAGACGGTCGTGGCCCCCGACCGCTCGACCTCGTCGATGAGCCGTTCGAGGTCTCGCGGGGTCGGCTCGGCCTCGGGCGACGTCCCGGTGAGCGCGAGCTGCGTGAGCCCGTAGCTGTTCGCAAGCTGCCCGAACGCGGTGTGCGTCGTCACGAGCACGCGCCGGTCGCAACGCTCGAGACCTCTGCGGTAGTGCTGGTCGAGGAGGAGAAGCTCGCGCTGGAGGCTTGCAGCGCGGCGACCGGTACCGAGCGCCCGGCCGAGGCCCGAGACGATCTCGGCAAAACGGGGCGGGTCGAGCCAGACATGCGGATCGGAGTCGTCGTCGCCGAGCACGTCGAACGACGGGCGTGAACGTCTTGCGACGGCGTCCTCGACAGCCGGCTGAAACCCACCGCCGGCGTACACGACGAGGCTCGCGTCGCGGACGAGCTCCACGTCGCGCGGTGACAGCTCGAGATCGTGCGGTTCGACGCCCGGTGGCGTGAGGTTCTCGACACGAAGCTCGGTGAGCTCGTCCGCGGCCCACGCAAGTGGATAGAACGACGCCACGACGACCGGGAGCGGGAGCTCCTCGTCGCTCGAGCCTCCGCATCCGGTCAGAGCGACAGCCGCGACGAGGATCGCCAGTACCCGCACGGAGCCCAAGGTAGCACGTCTTTGAGAACGGGTATCATTATCGCCAGGTGTCCGAAGCAACGTGGACCGAAGGCGCGCTGGCGCGCTTGCGCGAATCGAGCGGGCGGAGTGGGAACGCTCGTCGCGCAGTCGTCGAGCTGCTCGGCCGCCAGGGTTGTTGCCTCTCGGCGCAGGAGATCCACGAGCGGCTCCGGGCAGCTGGCCCACGCGTGGGAATCGCGAGCGTCTACCGGGCGCTCGAGGGGCTCGACGGACTGGGGCTCGTCCAGAGGGTCGACCTCGGCGACGGCGTCTCGCGCTTCGAGCCGGCTCACGCCGGCGGCGACCACCATCACCACCTCGTCTGTGACGACTGCGGCAAGGTGGAGCCGTTCGAGGATTCGACCCTCGAAGCGGCGATCGAGCGCGTTGCCGACGGTCGTGGATACGCAGTCGCCGCCCACGACGTCGTGCTACGTGGCGCGTGCGAGGATTGCCGTCCCGTGACCGGAGCGAGATGACGCGCAAGACGATCGACGACCTCCTGCGCGAGGCGCGGAGCCGGCTCGAGCGCCTCGAGCCGGAGGAGGCGCTCGCCGCTCAGCGCGAGGGAGCGATGATCGTCGACACCCGCTCGCACGACGAGCGCGTGCGACACGGAGTCATTCCCGGCTTTCATCGAGCCACCGACATCGTTGGGGGCTTTACGGCCTGGGAGGAGCACGGCCTGCCAGTCAGCCTTGCGCCGGAGGTGAAGCCGAACGCGGTCCCGGGAATGGGCGGCCCCGACGAATAGGGGTACGAGCCGGTTTCAGTCGCGCCAGGTGGTGAAGGCCTTCTCCTTGTCCTTCACGTCGTCGCCGAGGACCGGGTGCAACGAGATGTCGGGCGAGTACCGGCTCGCAGGTGTCTCGCGCCCGAGCGCCTCGGCCATGGCGCGCACGTGGTGCGGAGCACCCCCACAACAGATCCCGATGTAGCCCACTCCCAGATCTCGCGCGGCGACTGCGAACTCGGCCATCTCGAAGCGCGTACAGGTGAAGGGGTCGAGCGCGAGCGGGAAGACACGGGCGCCCTGCTCGTCGCGAAGCGCGATGAAGGAGGGCTCCTCAGGCGTCGTCCGATACGGGACGGGTTGAGCCGCAACGTGGCAGCCGACCGCCATGCGCACCTTCTCGAGGATCGGCAGCATCGTCGCGGGGCCTTGTGAGCAGTTGAGGCCGACGACGTCGGCGCCCGCCGCCTCGAGCTGTCGGCACGCGTCGTCGAACTCGAACCCGTCGATCGTCGTTTCGGCAGTCGATGCGAACGTGACGACGGCGGGCAGCCCCGCCTCCTTTGCGACCTCGGTCGCGATCAATGCCTCCCCGAGATAGTCGTTCGTCTCGGCGATGACGAAGTCGGCCCCTTCCTCGACGGCCCAGCCGACCTGTTCGTCGTACATCTCGCGAACCACGGCGCCGGATCCAACCGGGTCGGCGGGGTCGTACACCCAGGTGTTGCAGATGTTCCCGGCGACGAGCGCATCGCCCTCGGCGGCCACGTCGCGGGCGATGCGAAGAGCGTCGCGGTTCAGCGGCTCCAGTTCGTCCTCACGGCCGATCATGCGCATCTTCTCCCGGTGCCCGTAGTACGTGAAAGCGACCATGACCTCGGCGCCCGCGCGGAGGAACTCGCGGTGCAGCTCGCGAACGGCGTCGGGGAAGTCGAGCACGACTTCCGGCACGTACGGTCCGCTCTTCAGGTAGCCGCGTCGCTCGAGCTCGAACAGGTACCCCTCAGCGCCGAGAACGACACCTTCGTCGAGCCGCTCGAGCAAGCTCTTCACGTCGTCAGTATCGCGGAACCGGCCCACCGGTGTAGAAGTCGTAGGCGCCGTCCCGCGCGTACCGATCGACGCACCGGACGAGGGCCGTCTCGTCGAGCTCGACCCCGAGCCCGGGCCCCGTGGGAACGTCGACGACGCCGCCCTCCGGTGCGAACGGGCCACCTGCGATTACATCGTCCGTCGTCCAGCGGAGCAGCGACTGGCTCGGCCTATCGAGATACGGAGTCGTCGCCGCGAGGTGGAGATAGGCGGCGGTCTGGATGCCGA
>DATFEK010000074.1:0-5026 GCA_035251305.1 Gaiellaceae bacterium
CACTCGATCGCGTACACGAAAAGCTGGGAGACGATCGAGTCGCTGCTCGCGGAGATGGGTGCGTCGGAGGCGGTTCTCGCCCTCGAGGAGCGCGCCGTGGTCGCCGGGACGAGCGCCCGGGCGAATCGGCTCGCCAACGCCGACCACGCCAACCTCGTGCGAACGAGCCGATCGGCGCAAGTCCAGATCGAGGCCGTCGAACGGCTGCAAGCTGAAGATCGCCTGGCGCGTCTCCCGAGCCCGCTGCGCGAGGCGGCGGAGCTCAGGCTCCGCCATCCCACGCACTCTCTTCGCGAGCTCGCCGCCAGAACAGATCCCCCGGTCACGAAGGCAGCCGTCCATCGACGGCTCCGCCGACTCGAGGAGCTCGCAGCGTCGTCGCGCTGATCGAGGAGGGCGCTCGTTAGACTCGCCTCGCTGGTACACGCTCACGAATACGGAGGAGAGGATGGGCATTCGCGTCGGTATCAACGGTTTCGGTCGTATCGGGCGGAACTTCTTCCGCGCGCAGCACGCTCTCGGCGCGGACATCGACGTGATCGCGCTGAACGACCTCGGTGACGCGACGACGATGGCGCACCTGCTCCGCTACGACTCCAACCTGGGGCCTTTTCCGGGTGCGGTGGAGCTCACCGACGGCGTCCTGCACGCTGCCGGAGAGGAGATCCGAATGCTCTCGGAGCGCGATCCGGCCGCGCTCCCCTGGGCCGAGCTCGGCGTGGACGTCGTACTCGAGTCGACCGGCTTCTTCACCGATCGCCAGGGCGCGCAGAAGCATCTCGACGCGGGAGCGAAGAAGGTCGTCATCTCGGCCCCGGCCACCGATCCCGACATCACCGTCGTCCTGGGCGTCAACGATGAGACGTACGACCCCGCGGCGCACGACATCGTCTCCAACGCGTCGTGCACGACGAACTGTGTCGCGCCGATGGCGAAGATCCTCCACGACCTCGGAGAGATCGAATCCGGCTTCATGACGACGATCCACGCGTACACGAACGATCAGGTCATTCTCGACTTCCCGCACAAGGACCTCCGGCGGGCTCGCGCGGCGGCCATCAACCTGATCCCGACCTCGACCGGGGCCGCGAAGGCCATCGGCCTGGTTCTCCCGGAGCTCCAGGGGAAGGTCGACGGCATCTCGGTTCGAGCGCCGGTTGCGACGGGCTCGCTCACCGACCTCGTGGTCTCGCTCCGACGGGAGACGACGGTCGACGAGGTCAAGGATGCGTTTCGCCGGGCGTCCCAGGCAGGGCTCGCCGGAATCCTGCAGTACTCGGAGGATCCCATCGTCTCGACGGACGTGAACGGCAGCGGCTTCTCGTGCATCTTCGACAGCGAGCTCACGATGGTGCGCGGGTCGAGCGTCAAGGTCTTCGGGTGGTACGACAACGAGTGGGGATACTCGTGTCGGCTCGTCGACCTGATGGGCAAGCTTCTGCCTTGACGACGTGAAGCTCGCGCACGTTCGTCTCCTCGCCGACGACTTCTCGACAACCTTTCAACTGTTCCACGACATCGAGTGGGATCGACCGTGAGACGACCACGTTCCGTTCGCGAGGCGGACGTCAGGGGAAAGAGCGTCCTCGTCCGGGCCGATCTGAACGTGCCGCTCGAGAACGGCGAGGTCGCCGACGACACGCGCATCCGCGCGTCGCTGCCGACGCTCCGTCATCTCCTCGACCACGGCGCAGCGCGTGTCGTCGTCTGCTCACACCTCGGCCGTCCGAAGGGGCCGGATCCCGAGTATGCGATCGCACCCATCGCCGCACGCCTCCGCGAGCTTCTCCCGGACCCGCGTATCACCGTCCTCGAGAACACGCGCTTCGACGCAGGCGAGACGAAGAACGAACCCGAGTCGGCGAGGCGCCTCGCGGAGGGCATGGATCTCTTCGTGAACGATGCCTTCGGCTCTGCGCACCGGGCGCACGCCTCGACGGAGGGCGTGGCACGCCTTCTGCCCGCGTACGCAGGCCTCCTCCTCGAACAGGAGCTGGAGATGCTCGGGCGCTTGCTGGGCGAGGTCGAACGGCCGTTCGTGCTCGTCGCCGGTGGCGCAAAGGTCGCGGACAAGCTCGGCGTTCTCGTGAATCTCGGCGGACGTGCCGACGTCGTCCTCGTCGGTGGCAAGATGGCCGAGGAGTTACGCGACGGGAGCCCGCACCCGTACCAGGCCGAGCTTCCCGTGGACGTCGTCGCGGCGGCGGCATTCTCCGCGGAGGCCGAGAGCCGCGTCGTGTCCTACGACCGTCTGCCGGAAGGCTGGCTCGGCCTCGACATCGGGCCGGACACGCGCAGGAGCTTTGCCGAGGCGATCGGCCGCGCGAGGACCGTCTTCTGGAACGGCCCAATGGGTGTATTCGAGTGGCCGCGTTTCGCGGAAGGAACCACGGCTGTGGCCCGAGCCGTCGCCGACGCGGATGCGTACACGGTTGTCGGGGGCGGCGACTCGGTACGTGCGGTCCAGGAGTTGGGCCTGGCCGATCGGGTCTCTTGGATCTCGACAGGCGGCGGTGCCTCGCTCGAGCTGCTCGAAGGCAAGGAGCTACCCGGCGTGGTCGTCATCCCTGAGAGGATGCCCGACTAGAGTGGTTAGTGATCAGCCCAGTACGTCCGTGAGAGACGCGTAGTGCTCGTCGCCGGCAACTGGAAGATGTTCAAGGGCGCCCACGAGGGACGGGCGTTCGCGACCGCGATTCGCCACCTCCCCGAGCGGACACCCGGCGTCGACGTCGTGGTCTGCCCTCCGTTCGTCGCACTCTCGACGACGCTCGAGGGGCTGGGGCCCGGGAGCCAGGTACAGGTGTACTCGCAGAACGTCCACTGGGAGCTCGAAGGCCCGTTCACCGGAGAGGTCTCGGCGCCCATGCTCGCCGAGCTCGGCGTCAAGGGGGCCATTGTCGGTCATTCCGAGCGGCGCCAGCTCTTCGGCGAGACCGACGAGACGACGCAACTCCGTGCAGGGGCTGCGCTCGAGGCCGGGCTTTCGGTGATCGCGTGTGTGGGTGAGACCGAGGCGGAGCGCGAGGCCGGCGAGACCGAGAGCGTGCTCACTCGCCAGGTCTCGGTCCTTCCGCGCCACGAGCGTCTCGTGATCGCGTACGAGCCCGTGTGGGCGATCGGGACCGGTCGAACGGCCTCGCCCGAGACGGCTCAGGAGGCTCATGCGTTCATCAAGGAGCTGCATTCGGCGCCCGTCCTCTACGGCGGGTCTGTGAAGCCGGAGAACGCACGCGTGCTTCTCGGCCAGCGGGACGTCGACGGCGCGTTGGTCGGTGGGGCGTCGCTCGACGCTGCGTCGTTCGAGGCGATCTGTCTCGCCGGCGCCGAGGCCGCGGCCTCGTGACGCGACTGTGCGCGCTCGTCATCCTCGACGGGTGGGGTCTCGCGGCGGACGGGCCCGGGAATGCCGTGGCGCTGGCCGACACGCCGGTCTTCGACTCGCTCTGGGCGACCTACCCGCACACGAGCCTTCGCGCTTCAGGGCCCGCCGTCGGTCTGCCCGAGGGGCAGATGGGGAACTCCGAGGTCGGGCACCTGACGATCGGCTCGGGCCGGATCCTCCTCCAGGACCTCGTGCGCGTGAATCGCGCGGTCGCGGACGGGTCCTTCCACTCGAACGACGCCCTCGTCTCGGCCTTCGAGCGGGCTCGCGAACGAGACGGCGACGTTCATCTCCTCGGGCTGGTCTCGTACGGCGGAGTGCACTCGCACATCGGCCACCTCCGCGCGCTGCTGGAGCTTGCCGAGCGCCAGGGAATGGCAGCGCGCACATGGATCCACGCATTTACCGACGGCCGCGATGTCTCGCCCCATGCGGCGGCGAGCGATCTGGCAGAGCTTCCGCGTGATCGGATAGCGACGGTTTGCGGCCGGTACTACGCGATGGATCGCGACGGGCGCTGGGAAAGGACAGACCGCGCGTTCCGGGCGGTCTGTCTAGGGGAGGGCATCGAGGCGGAAAGCCCCGCCGACGCCGTCCGCGCCAGCTACACGCGTGGGATCACCGACGAGTTCGTCGAACCGATCGTTCTGGAGGGCCGTCCTAGCCTGCGTCCGCATGACACAGGCATCCTCTTCAATTTCCGGCCCGACCGCGCGCGGCAACTCTCGCAGCGGCTGCTCGATGCCGGCATCGACTTGACGACGATGACGCGCTACCGCGATGACTTTCCTTTCCCGGTGGCGTTCGACGAGCAGGAGGTTCGAAACACGCTCGCCGAGGTGCTCGCGGCGAGCGGTGTCCGGCAGCTCCACGGTGCGGAGACCGAGAAGTACGCGCACGTGACCTACTTCTTCAACGGCGGCGAGGAGCGCGAGTGGGAGGGGGAGACCCGAATCCTCGTCCCCTCGCCTCGCGACGTCCCGAGCTACGACCTGAAGCCCGAGATGTCGGCCGCCGAGGTTGCGGAGCGTGTGTGCGACGAGGTCGGCGACGGGTATGGCTTCGCGGTCGTCAACTTCGCCAACCCCGACATGGTCGGGCACACGGGCTCGATACCGGCGGTCGTGGCTGCGGTCGAGGCGACGGACGCCGCGCTCGGTCGCGTCGTCGAGTGCGTCCGCGCTACGGGAGGCGTGTGCTTGGTGACCGCCGACCACGGGAACGCCGAGGTGATGCTCGAGACGGACGGTACGAGCCCACACACCGCACACACCTCGAATCCGGTTCCGCTCCTCGTCACCGACGAGGGGATCGAGCTCCGAGACGGGGGCGAGCTGTCCGATCTCGCACCCACCGTTTTGGGGATGCTCGAGCTCGAGATTCCGAGTGACATGACAGGTAGGCCGCTCGCAACGCGCCCGTAACTGCGTGCGACGAATCCCCTAACAACTCGCCCTCTATACTCGCCGCGCACATGTCGCTGCCCCAGCCCGATCTCGGCGTTCTGCGCAAAGCTCAGCGCGGGGACGAGCGTGCGTTTTCGATCATCGTGCGCACGTACGAGCAGCCGGTCTTCAACTACGTCCTGCGCCTCACCGGGGATCGTGCGCTGGCCGAGGACTTGACCCAAGAGGTGTTCCT
>DATFEK010000080.1:0-9225 GCA_035251305.1 Gaiellaceae bacterium
GCGTGGCGTCCAATCCGTAGGGGAGGTCGTGATCCGCGAGGTCTTCGGCGCGTGGGAGGAGCTTCCCGACTTGTGGCGGGATGTCTTCACCATGAATGGCCCGGCTCTCCTCGCCGAGGTCCGAGGAGGCGAGACGACCGACAACGCGCGGCTCGGGGAGCTGCGCGTGCCGACCTCGTCGTGACAGCCGGGGACTCGCCGGAGCCGATCCGGCGAGGCTCGGAAGCGCTCGAGCACGCGCTCCCGCATGCGCGGAAGGCCCGCGTCGGAGGCGATCACGCGATCGACCCGGCCGGCCCAGACGTGCTGTCGTTTGTCTCAGAGCTCGTCGACTCCTAGGCTCGCGCGACCTCGAGCCTCGCGATGCGCGCCTCGTCCCGCGCGATGGGGACCTCGATCTCGCTCTTGATGTCGTCGGTGCTGGGCACCTGCGGAGCCGCCGAATCGCGGCTGCGTCCTCGACCGTGGCGGCATAGGATCGAGCCTATGGAGGACCTACGGACAGCGCTCGACGGAGCCGTCGACACGATCGTGGCGTACCGGACGGGACTCGCCGAGGCGCATGTCGCACCGCGTACGAGCCGAGAGAGCGTCCGCCGATCCCTCGGCGAGCTCCCGGACGAACCGACTGCGCTCGACCAGGTGATCGACGAGCTCGTCAGCGCCGCGACCCCGGGGCTCATGGCCTCGGCCGGTCCGCGGTACTACGGGTTCGTCACCGGCGGCTCACTCGACGCCGCGCTCGTCGCCGACGTGATCGCTTCCGGCTGGGACCAGTGCGCCTACAACGAAGCGCTCTCGCCTGCGGCGATTGCGTTCGAGGACGTCGCCGGAAACTGGCTCAAGCAGCTCCTGGAGCTCCCGGCGAGTGCCTCGGTCGGCTTCGCAACGGGGTGCCAGGGCGCGAACACGGTCGGTCTCGCGGCGGGGCGCTGGCACGTCCTGGATCAGTACGGCTGGGACGTTGGCCGCGACGGGCTCCATGGCGCCCCGCGGGTCAGGGTCGTGGCAGGCGCAGAGCGCCACGGCACGATCGACCGGTCAGTTCGTCTCCTCGGCCTCGGCGAGAACGCGATCGTCGAGGTGCCTCCTCTCCGGAACGGGGAGATGAATACGGAGGCATTGCCCAGCATCCTCGCCGCCGGCGACGGCGGGCCCACGATCGTCTGCGCCCAGGCCGGCAACGTGAACACGGGGGCCGTCGACGACCTGACCGGGGTCGTCGAGGCTGCACGCGCCGCCGGGGCCTGGGTGCACGTCGACGGGGCCTTCGGGCTCTGGGCGGCCGCGAGCCCGCGTACGGCTCACCTCGTCCGCGGCGTCGAGCTGGCCGACTCCTGGGCCTGCGACGGGCACAAGTGGCTCAACGTCCCCTACGACACCGGCTACGCGATTTGCGCTCACCCGAACGTACACGCGACCGCGCTCGCGTATACGGCCTCGTACCTGACCGGCCAGGCTGCAGGACGAGAGTTCGGAGGTGGCGACTTCGTCCCCGAATCGTCGCGACGGGCCCGCGGCTTCGCGACGTGGGCGGCGCTCCGCTCGCTCGGCCGCTCGGGCGTCGCAGAGCTCGTCGACCGCTGCTGCGATCTCGCTCGTCGCTTCGCCGAGGGACTCGACGAGCTCGCAGGCGTCGAGGTGGTCAACGACGTGGTCCTCAATCAGGTGCTTCTCCGGGTCGGAGACGCCGAGCTCACGGATCGCCTGGAACACGCGATCCAGGACGATGGCACATGCTGGATGGGTGGGACGTCGTGGCGTGGCGAACGCCTCCTGCGCATCGCCGTCTCGAACTGGTCGACCACCCCGGACGACGTCGACCGCGTCGTTGCGACGATCGGACGCCTCCGATCGGAGCTCGTCGGAGCCCCCGCCTAGCGGCCTCAGTCCTCGGTCGGTTGAGCGACCGCGCGGTCGGCGATCTCGGAGACGACCGCGGGGTCAGCGAGCGTCGTCGTGTCGCCGAGCGGCCGTTCCTCGGCCACGTCGCGCAGGAGCCTCCGCATGATCTTCCCCGAGCGCGTCTTCGGCAGCTCCGGTGTGAAGACGATGTTCGCCGGCTTGGCGATCGGGCCGATCTTCGCGGCGACGTGATTCCTGAGCTCCTCGAGCCGCTCCACCGTGCCTTCCTCCCCGCCCTTCAGCGTCACGAAGGCCACGATCGCCTGGCCCGTGAGCGCATCGGCGCGGCCGCACACTGCGGCCTCGGCCACGCTCGTATGGTCGACGAGCGCAGATTCGACCTCGATCGTCGAGATCCGGTGGCCGGAGACGTTCATGACGTCGTCGACACGACCGAGAAGCCAGAAGTCGCCGTCCTCGTCGATCCGGGCTCCGTCGCCGGCGAAGTACATCCCGGGGAAGCGCTCCCAGTAGGTCGCGCGGTAGCGTGCGTCGTCGCCGTAGATACCGCGGAGCATCGCCGGCCACGGCCGTTTGAGCACGAGGTAGCCACCGCCACCAGGACCGACCTCGTTGCCGTGGTCGTCGACGACACCGGCATCGACGCCGGGGAACGGCTTCGTCGCGGAGCCGGGCTTCGTGGTCGTCACACCGGGAAGCGGGGTGATGAGGATCATCCCCGTCTCGGTCTGCCACCAGGTGTCGACGATGGGCGTCCGGTCGAGACCGACGTGCTCGCGGTACCACATCCACGCCTCGGGGTTGATCGGCTCACCGACGGTGCCGAGCAGGCGCAGTGACGACAGATCGTGCTTTGCGGCGTGCTCGGGGCCCCACTTCATGTGCGCGCGAATCGCGGTCGGCGCCGTGTACAGGATCGTGACCCGGTATCGCTCGACGATGTCCCACCACCGGTCCTTGTCCGGGAAGTCCGGGGTTCCCTCGTAGAGGACGCTCGTCGCGGCATTGCAGAGCGGCCCGTAGACGATGTAGCTGTGGCCGGTCACCCACCCGATGTCGGCCGCGCACCAGTAGACGTCGGTTGCCGGCTTCAGGTCGAAGATCGTGTGATGCGTCGTCGCAACGCCGACGAGGTAGCCCGCCGTCGTGTGCGCGATTCCCTTCGGCTTCGCGGTCGTCCCGCTCGTATAGAGGAGGTAGAGGAGATCCTCCGAGTCCATGGGCTCACACGGACATGTCGCCGGATCGGTGGACTGTCCCTCCGTGAGCTCGTTCCAGGTCAGGTCGCGACCAGGTGTCATCGGCACTTCCGCGCGCGTCCGCTGGCCGACGACCACCGTCCTCACGCCCGGGCACGACGCGAGCGCCTCGTCCGCATTCCGCTTCAAAGGCACGATCGAGCCGCGGCGATAGCTCTCGTCCTGGGTGAGGAGGACCTCACAGCGCATGTCGTTGAGCCGATCGGCGAGCGCCTCGGCCGAGAAGCCGCCGAACACCACTGTGTGAGGTGCTCCGAGACGGGCGCAGGCAAGCATGGCCACCGGCAATCCCGGCCCCATGCCCATGTAGATCCCGACCGGCGTCCCTTTCCCTACGCCGAGTGCCCGGAGGCCGTTCGCGGCACGCACGACCTCGTCGAGGAGCTGCTGATAGGTGATCGTCGCGTGCTCACCGACCGGCTCGCCCTCGTAGTAGTAGGCCACTCGGTCCCCCAGGCCCGCCTCGACGTGCCGGTCGAGGCAGTTGTACGTGACGTTGATCTTCCCGCCGCCGTACCAACTCGCATACGGGAGCTCCCACTCGAGGAGCGACGTGAACGGCTCGAACCACGTGACCCGCTCGCGCCCCTGCCGCTCCCAGAACTCCTCGAAAGGGACGGCGTAGATATCGGCTTTCGCGTTCGCCTGCGCCGCGAATTCCGCCGGCGGCGGGTAGCGTCGCTCCTCCGCAAGCAGCGTCTCGATGGCTTGGTCCGTCACGCAGAGACCTCCAACTCGTAGGGGCAGTCGGTCAGGAGCTCGTAGCCGTCCTCTGTCACGTGGAGCAGATCCTCGACCCTGACACCACCGAAGCCCTGACGGTAGAGACCGGGCTCGAGGGTGATCACGTCACCGGCGATCAGTTCCTGGCCGAGCATCCCGAGAGCTGGAGCCTCGTGCACCTCGAGGCCGACGCCGTGGCCGAGCCCGTGGTAGAAACCGTCGAGGAGCACCTCGCCCGCTGGCTTCGTGAGCAGTGTCGGGAAGCCCCGGTCTGCGAAGAACGTCGCAACGAGCCTGTAGATCTCGCGGCCGTCCACACCCGGCCGCACCTGCGCGAACGCAAGGGCGAGGGCTTCGCAGCAGAGCGCATGCCACTCGCGAAACTCGGGCTGCACCCGACCTACGACGAACGTCCGCGAGAGGTCCGCGAAGCACGCCGACTCGAGATCGACCGGGAAGAGGTCGAGAAGAACGACGTCGTCGGGCGCGATCGGTCCCGAACCCATGTCGTGCCCGATCGCCGTCTGTGGGCCGTGAGACACGATCACGTCGTCGGAGATGGCACCGTGTGCGAGGAACGTCGCCTGGAGCCGCTCCTTCACGAGCTCGCATGTCAACGTCTCCCCGTCCACGGAGAGTCCCCCGTTCTCGGACTCCGCGCGCGCGAGGAGGTCACGCGCCGTCGCCATGCCGGCCTCGGCCGCCCGCTGCGCGCGCCTGATCCCGGCCAGCTCCCCCGCGCTCTTCCGTCGCCGCCGGTCGTCGAAGAGCTTCTGATCGACCTCGAGCGCGATCCCGCTCGAACGGAGTGCGTCGGCAAGGCCGAGCGGGAACGTCCGTGGCACATGAGCCTGTACGATCCCGAGACCACGCACGATGCGGATCGCCAGCTCGTCCGCCGCTGCGCGTGGGGCGAGCCCGCTTCGGCGAACCTCGTCGGCGCCGAACTCCTCGGTGGGCAGAACCTCGAGACCCGCGCCGAGCGCGCCGACTTGTGGGGCGTCCATCGCACCGATGACGACGATGCGGCGCCCGTCGATCTCTGCGTACAGGAAGGGATCGGGGATGCCGAGTGGCACCTCGTGCCGGAGCTCGGGACTGCGAACCGTGTCGCCGGCGATGAGGACGGTCATGGCCGCCGATCCTATCGCCGCCGGTAGAGTCCTCCGCGGTGGACGCCGACCTCCGCACGCTCCGAGAGCGCCTGGCCGAGATCTCCGACCTCCATCGTTCGATGGGCGTGTTGTTCTGGGACCAGAAGGTCACCATGCCCCCCGGCGGTCATCCAGCGCGTGCGGAGGCCCTCAGCACCCTGAGCCGCATTGCGCACGAGAAATTCGTCGACGACGAGATCGGCGCTCTGCTCGAGGGCCTTCGTCCACTCGAGGAAGCGCTCGAGTTCGAATCCGACGACGCGAGTCTCGTCCGCGTGACCCGTCGCGACTGGGAAAAGCAGCATCGCGTACCGACGGAGTTGCGGGCCGAGATGACGCGCGCCGCAGCCCAGGGCAACCAGATCTGGGTCGAAGCCCGCGCGAACAGCGATTTCGCAAGCTTCCTCCCTGCACTCGAGAAGAACCTCGAGCTCAAGCGCCGCTACGTCGACTGCTTCGAGTGGGACGACTCGCCGTACACGCCGCTTCTCGACGACTTCGAGCCGTTCATGAAGACGACCGAGGTCGCGGAGATCTTCGACGAGATCCAGCCCGTTCTCTCCGAGCTCGTCAGAGAGGCGCCCATCGTCGACTCCTCGTTTCTCGAGCTTCCGTACGACAAGGACCGACAGCGCGAGTTCTGCGAACGCATCGTGGCCGCGCTCGGGTTCGAAGAGGGGTCGTTGCGGCTCGACCCGACGGTCCACCCCTTCTGTACGTCGTTCTCGACGCGTGATGTCCGCCTCACGACGCGGTACTTGGACACCGGGCTCGACTCGTTGTCGTCGACGATGCACGAGGCAGGGCACGGCCTGTATGCCCACGGCATCGCCGCGTCGCTCGAGCGGACGCCGCTCGCCGGGGCTCCCTCACTCGGCCTCAACGAGTCACAGAGCCGGACCTGGGAGAACCTCGTCGGCCGGAGCCGACCCTTCTGGTCGCACTGGTACGAGCCGCTCCAGGACACGTTTCCCGGACAACTCGGCGACGTCGATCTCGACGCGTTCCTCGCCGCGATCAACCGCGCCGAGCCGGGGCTCATCCGCGTCGAGGCGGACGAGACGACGTACAGCCTCCACATCATCCTGCGCTTCAACCTCGAGCGGCAGCTGATAGAGGGGACGCTCGCGCCGAAAGATCTTCCGGAAGTGTGGAACGAGTCGATGCGCGAGTTGCTCGGTGTCGAGGTCCCGAACGACGCCAAGGGTGTCCTCCAGGACATCCACTGGTCACAGGGCGGGATCGGGTACTTCCCGACCTATGCGCTCGGCAACGTTATCTCGCTCCAGATCTGGGGCGCGGTGCGCGAGGCCTTGCCGGATCTCGATGCGCAGATGGAAGCCGGAGAGCTCGCGCCACTCTCGATGTGGCTTCGCGACAACCTGTACTCGCTCGGCCGGAAGCTCACGCCGAAGGAGACCATCGAGCGCCTAACGGGCTCTCCGGCGATCGACCCCCAGCCGTACCTCGCGTACCTGCGCGAGAAGCTCGCAGCCCTGCCGGCCGGTGCCTGACACGATCTCGCTGGTCGTAAACGGCGAGTCGCGCTCGCTCGAGGTCGAGCCGCGAACGCTGCTGGTGCACGCCCTCCGCGACGGGCTCGGGTTGACGGGCACACACATCGGCTGCGACACGAGTCAGTGCGGCGCGTGCACGGTCCTTCTCGATGGACGCGCGGTGAAGAGTTGCACCGTGCTCGCACTGCAGGCGGAGGCGGCCGAGATCACGACCATCGAGGGCCTTGCTGTCGAGGGTGACATGCATCCGATCCAGCGCGCGTTCGTCGAGCACCACGGGCTGCAGTGCGGCTTCTGCACCCCGGGGGTCATCCTCACGAGTGTCGATCTGCTTTCGCGGGACGGATCGCCGAGCGACGAGGAGATCCGCCACGCGCTGCGAGGCAACCTCTGTCGCTGCACGGGCTACCAGGGCATCGTCGAGTCGATTCGCGCCGTGGCGGCAGCCTCATGATCCCCGCTCCGACTCTCTACGCGCGCGCGTCCGATGCCGAAAACGCGCTCGAGCTCCTCTCGGAGCCCGATGCGAAGGTGATCGCAGGCGGGCAGTCACTCATTCCCGTCATGAAGCTGCGGATCGCACGGCCATCTCTCGTCATCGACATCTCGCGCCTCGAACTGCGAGGCGTGGGGGAGCACGACGGCGCGCTGCACATCGGTCCGCTCACCACCTGGAGTGAGCTGATCGACGCCGAGCCGCTCACACGCGCCGGTCTCGAGGCGATCGCCGAGTGTGCGCGAGGCATCGGCGATCTCCAGGTGCGCAACCTCGGGACGATCGGGGGCAGCGTCGCGCACGCCGATCCGGCGTCGGACATGCCCGCCGTGCTACTCGCCCTAGCAGCGACGGTCGTCATCCGCTCGCGCGAGGGCGAGCGAACGATCCCGCTCGACGATCTCATCCTCGGCCCGTTCACGACCACGCTCGGGCAGCAGGACCTGATCACGGAGATCATCGTCCCGGTACCTGAACCCGGCACCGGTTCCGCGTACGTCTCGGTCGAACACCCCGCCTCGGGCTTCGCGCTCGCGGGTGCGGCTGCCTCCGTCGGGCCGAACGGGGAACGGGTCGCGGTGACCGGAATCGCTGCCCGACCATTCCTCGTGTCGGACCCCGACGATCCGGTCGGCGGCGCCGAGGTCTTCGGCGACCGCTTTGCCCCGGCCGAGTACCGCCGACATCTCGCGATCGTCCTCGTCGACCGCGCGCTCGAGCGAGCGAGCGAGCGCGCGGAGGAGGAACGGTGAGCGAAGCGCTGATCGGTGTCGCGCGCCCACGGATCGATGCGCCGGACAAGGTGACCGGTGCGACGAGGTTCGCCGCGGACGGATACGTCCACGGTCTTCTGCACGCTCGCCCGGTCCTTTCGACCGAGCCGCATGCGCGCATCGGGCAGGTCGATCGGGAGGCAGCGCTCTCGGTGCCCGGGGTCGTGGCGGTGCTCGTCGCAGCCGACCTGCCCTTGGCCACCACGGGGACGGACAGGACCGCCGAGCCGCTCGCCCGCGATGAGGTCGTCTTCGCCGGTCAGCCCGTCGCGCTCGTCGTGGCCGAGACCGAGGCCGCTGCCGAGGATGGCGCCGAGGCGGTCGCCGTCGAGTACGAGCCGCTGCCGGCGGTCGTCGGGCTCGAGGACGCCATGGTTCCTGGGGCTCCGCTCGCTCGACTCGTCGAAGAGACAGAGGGGGGCGGCGACCTGGAGTCGATCCACGCCGGCGTCGACGAAGGCGAGCAGGAAGCCGACGAGGAGCTCTCCGGAAACGTCCTCGACACCGTGAACCGGCGCTCTGGGAACGCTGCGGCAGCGCTCGATGCGAGTGACGCGGTCGTCTCGGGAACGTTCAGGACCCCCTGGGTCTACCAGGCGTACATCGAGCCGCAGGTCGCGACGGCGTGGCTCGAGCCCTCCGGGACGCTCGTCGTCTCCACGAGCACGCAGGGCTCCTTCGTAACACGAAGCGAGCTCGCCCGCGCGTTCGATCTCCCGCTCGAGCGAATTCGAATCGTCGCAGAGCCGCTCGGCGGCGCGTTCGGCGGCAAGTTCGCGCTCATCGAGCCGCTCGTCGTCGGAGTCGCTCTCGCCCTCCGCCGCCCCGTCCGCCTCGTCCTCACCCGCAGGGAGGACTTCCAGGCGACGAACCCCGCGTCGGCGCAGATCACGCACCTCCGCGTCGGCGCGCGCAAGGACGGCACGTTCACGGGAATCGAAGCGCGCATGTTGGTCGACCGCGGCTCGAACGCCGGCTGGGGCGTCGAGGGGATCACATCGCTCCTCGTCGCCGGGCCGTACCGCTGGGAGGCACACGACCTTCGCGGGTACGGCGTCCAGACGAACCGCTTCACCTTCGGTGCATACCGCGCGCCGGGAGCGCCGACCGCGGCCTTCGCGCTCGAGTCCCTTCTCGACGAGCTCGCGGACGCGCTCGACCTCGATCCGATCGAGATGCGCCTGCGCAACGCCGTCGTCGAGGGCGACGTCGGCGTCAGCGGTAACCCGTTTCCGACGGTTGGCGCAGTCGAGGTCCTCGAGCGCCTGCGCGAGCACCCGCTCTGGCGCGAGCGGCAGTCGCTCCCCGACGGCGAGGGAGTGGGCATGGCCGCCGGCTACTGGCCGGGCGGCAACGAACCGGCGGCAGCCGTATGCCGGGTCGACAGCGACGGGACGATGACCGTCGTCACGTCAGCCGTGGACATGAGCGGCGTGA
>DATFEK010000086.1:0-3319 GCA_035251305.1 Gaiellaceae bacterium
GGCTGCGACCCCCGAGGCGAAGCGGCTGGACGAGCTCCGCGAGCTGCTCTCCCACCCGAAGGCGGTCGCCGTGGGCGAGACCGGGCTCGACACCGTTCGACGGTTCGCGTCGTCGCGCGAGCAGCGCCGGCTCTTCGACGCGCAGCTCGCTCTCGCCGACGAGCTCTCACTCCCGGTCGTCGTCCACAGCCGAGAGGCTGCCGACGAGACCGCAGCCGCCCTTGCGCCGTTCGAGGGCACGGTGATCCTCCACTGCTTCTCGTCGCCGGGTTTGCTTCCCGCTGCGCTCGAGCGCCGGTACTACGTCTCGTTCGCCGGCAACGCGACCTATCCGAAGGCGCCGGAGCTACGCGAATCTGCGAAGGCCGTGTCCTCGGACCGCATCCTCGTCGAGTCGGACAGCCCGTACCTCGCCCCGCAGCCCGCGAGGGGACGACCCAACGAACCTGCGTACGTCACGCACACCATCGCCGCCCTCGCGTCTGCTCGCGAGGAGGATCAGCACGCCTTTGCCGTCCGAACCGACGAAAACGCGACCGCGGCCTTCGGCCTCCCGTGACCGTCGTTCCCAGGAAAGCTCTCGGGCAGCACTTCCTCGTCGACGAGAACATCCTCGGCGTCATCGGTCGCCTGGCGAACCTTCGGGAGGACGACGTCGTGCTGGAGGTCGGCCCAGGTCTCGGTGTCCTCACGCGCTACCTCGCGGCGCGCGTCCGTCTCGTGCATGCCGTGGAGCTCGACCGTACGCTCGAAGAGCCGCTCGCGGCCACGCTCGGTGCCCACGAGAACGTGCGGATGATCTTTGCCGATGCGCTCTCACTCGATCTCGGTGCTCTCGATCCGCAGCCTCGAAAGCTCGTCGCGAACCTCCCGTACTCGATCGCCACACCACTCGTGGTCGAGACCCTGGAGCGCATGCCGTCACTCGAGCACTGGTGTGTCATGCTGCAGCGCGAGGTCGCCGACCGCTTCTTCGCCGTACCTCGCACCAAGGCATACGGGGCCGTCTCCGTCCTGATTCAACTGTCGGCGCGAAAGACAGGCTTTCACGCGGTGCCACCGACGGTGTTCCGACCGCGCCCGCGGGTCGAGTCGGCGCTCGTCGCGTTCACTCGCGTCCTCGGGCCGCCGCTCGCCGGCGTGCGACCCGTCGTGGAGGGTGCGTTCGCCCACCGTCGGAAGACGCTTGCAAACTCGATCGCGATCGCCGGGCTCGCCTCACGTGCACGCGTCGAGGAGGCGCTCGGCGCCATCGGTCGCATCGCGCAGGCACGCGCGGAGGAGCTCGAGCCGGGCGAGTTCGTCGCGCTGGCGGACGCCCTCCGATGAGGCAGGCGCAGGCCTGCGCCAAGATCAACCTCGGGCTCGTCGTAGGCCCATCTCGCGCGGACGGCAAGCACGAGGTGGCGACCGTACTCCAGAGGCTCGATCTCGCCGACGAGATCGAGCTCGAGCCCGCGAATGCCTTGACCATCGCCGGCTTCGACGACGACACACTCGTACGTAACGCGCTCGAGGCTCTCGCGGCGAGCGTAGGTCTCGCTCCGCGTTGGCGAGTCCGCATCGACAAGCGCATTCCCGTCGCCGCCGGCCTCGGCGGCGGGAGCTCGGATGCAGCCTGTGCGCTCGCCCTCGCGAACGCCGAGCTCCCCGAGCCCGTGCCGCCGCCCGCCCTCCACGCAATCGCCGCCGCGATCGGCACAGACACGCCGTTCTTTCTTCGCGAGGGAGCACAGCTCGCCACTGGCGACGGCACGGAGCTCGAGGCGGTCGGTCTTCCGACGAACTACATCGTGGTGCTCGTCGTACCGGTTCGAGAGTCGAAGGAGTCGACCGGAGCCGTCTATCGCGCCTTCGATGCACGAAACGGCGCTGCGGGCTTCGACGAGCGCCGCGCCGCTCTGCTCGACGCGCTCACCCGAGTCGAGCACGTGCGAGACCTTGCTCGTCTGCCGATGAACGACCTCGCGTCGTCGCCTCTAGCCGAGCAGCTCGCCCGGCTCGGCGCGTTCCGCACAGATGTCACAGGCGCAGGCCCGGCCGTCTACGGCCTCTTCGAGCACGCCGTCGACGCGGAGCGCGCCGCCGTTGCAGTGAGTCGAGCGGGGACGTCGTGGCTCGCCCGGCCGGTGTGAACGGAGAGAGGCGCCGCGAGTGGCAAGATGACCTTCTGCCGTGGGGCGTGGCCAAGTGGTAAGGCAACGGGTTTTGGTCCCGTGATCCCAGGTTCGAATCCTGGCGCCCCAGCCTCACGCTCGTCCGACGCTCCAGACAAGCCGACTACGCTCAACTGGCGATGACGACCTCGACCACGGCGCCCGCACGCACATCCGTGGCATACGAACGCCTCCAGCAGATGATCGCCGACGATCGCTGTGTCGTTCTCGACGGGGGTGTGGCGACGGAGCTCCAGCGTTATCGCTCGCCCGGCGAAGACGGCGATCTCTGGGGGACGTGGGCGCTCTATCGCGCGCCCCGCGCGGTCCTCGAGGTTCACCGAAGCTACGCGGTCACGGGCTGTCATGTGATCTCGACGGATACCTGGTCGATTCTCTCGGCGCCCGAGATTGGATCCGGAAGCGCGTCGCGGCTCGTCGAGGCGCAGCACTGGATGGACATCGCACGTATGGGAGTTCGTCTCGCGCGACAGGCGGTCGACGAGGCCGGCCGCACGGGCGAGTGCGCTATCGCATTCGCGATCTCGGAGGAAGCGAACTCCCCCGAGCGGCGCGAGACGCTCGAGTTGCTGACGCGAGCGCTCGCCGACGACCCGCCGGACCTGATCCTGATGGAGACGATGACGTTGATCCGGGAGCCGAGGACGTTCGAGACGGTCGAGCTCCTTCTCGAGACCGGGTTGCCGGTGTGGCTGTCCTTTCGCCGCTGCCGGCACGGTGTGTGCGGAGTGCAAGGGCAGCATTGGGGCCCGCCGGAAGGCGACCTCTTCGGTCGAGCAGCACGCCGATTCGAGGAGATGGGAATCGGAGCACTCCTCATCAACTGCCTTCCGGTCGAGCATGTTCCGGGGATGATCTCGTGGCTTCGGGACTTCACGAAGCTCCCGCTCGGCGTCTATCCGAACCTGGGCGACTACGGGGGCCGCGAATGGCGCTTCGACGATCTCGTCGGGCCCGCCGAGTACGCGGCGCTGGCACGTGCGTGGCGCGACGAGGGAGCGCAGATCATCGGTGGCTGCTGTGGCGTGACGCCCGAGCACGTTCGCGCCCTCGTCACTGGGCTCGCCGAGACGAAGCCCGGACACCGGCGGCCACTCGTCGACGAGCAGCTGCTGGTCGAGCCGGACCGGGCTGCGGCCGAG
>DATFEK010000092.1:0-3478 GCA_035251305.1 Gaiellaceae bacterium
CTGCGGGATCATGAACCCGGAGTTCAGACCGCCCTCCTCGACGAGGAACGGCGGCAACCCCTCGGACAGGGTTGGATTGACGAGCCGCTCGGTGCGCCGCTCCGAGATGCTCGCAAGCTCCGCGACGCCGATGGCGAGAGCGTCGAGCGCGAATGCCAGCGGCTGGCCGTGGAAGTTCCCGGCGGAGACGATCTCGCTCTCTTCGAGCAAGACGAGAGGGTTGTCCGTCGCCGCATTGAGCTCGACGGCCACCGTCGTCTCGACGTAGTCCAGAAGATCGCGGCAGGCGCCGTGCACCTGAGGAGCACAGCGAAGCGCATACGCGTCCTGGACCTTGTCGCACCAGCGGTGCGACTCGATGATGGCCGACCCCTCGAGCAGCCGCCAGACATTCGCAGCGGCATCTCGCTGCCCCTTCAGCGGCCTGGCTCGGTGCACGGCCGGCGTAAAGCTCGTTCGAGACCCTTGTAGCGCCTCCAGGGAAAGCGCGCACGCCAGGTCCGCCGTCGCCGCGAGTCGGCGGGCGCGCACGACCCCGAGCGCAGCCATCGACGTCATGAACTGCGTCCCGTTGACGAGCGAAAGCCCCTCCTTGCTGGCCAGCCGCAGCGGTGCGAGCCCGACCGTCCGGAGTGCCTCGGCGCCGTCCAGACGCCGGCTCTCGACCATCGCCTCGCCCTCCCCGACGAGGGGGAGGGCCAGATGCGCGAGAGGCGCGAGGTCACCGCTCGCGCCGACCGAGCCGCGCGCCGGCACGACCGGGAGGACGCCACGATTGAAGCACTCGACGAGCAGCTCGACCGTCTCGACTCGCGCTCCCGAGAATCCTTTCGCCAACGTATTCGCGCGCAACAGCATGGCCCCACGAACGACCTCGTCCGGGTACGGCTCACCGACTCCGCATGCATGGCTGCGCAACAGGCGCAGCTGGAGCTCCCCCGCCTTCTCCTCGGGTATCTGCGTCGACACGAAGCGACCGAACCCGGTATTCACACCGTACGTGTGCTCACCTCGAATCGAGTCGACCAGCTCGCGCGCGGCGCGCATGCGGACCTTCGCGCTTTCGGAGACCTCCGCGGAGGCGCCGCCGAGCGATGCATCCCAGACGTCGGCGATGGTCAGATCCTCACCGGTCAGGAGGATCGTCCGGGTCACGGCCCGAGTGTAGTGGTCGCTCCACCAGGGCCGAGCGCGCGTTCGAGCACCCGCGACTCGTCGACGCCAGGCACTCGCACCCCGGCAGCACGAGCAGCGGCAACGACGCTTTCGGGGACGAGTCCGACAAGCTCGCCCCCGCTCACTGCGACGCCGCGCGACGCCGCCTCCGTGCGTACGCGCTGGACGACGTCGTGGAGGGGCGCGCGCTCGAGGTCGGTGACGTTCATGCTCACCTGCATCCGGCCGGAGCCCGGCAGGTAGAGCCCGATCGCCTGTACGCCGGGCATCCCGCCCCCGGACTCGCGCGTGACGGCCGCGATCTCGCGCACGACGCCGAGGTCTCCCGTCGCGAGCTCGACGTTGTACGCGACGAGTGGCTGTCGCGCCCCGACGAGGACCGCACCCCGGCCCGGATCGATCAGGCGCGGACCCGCGGCGGGTGCAAGCTCACCCGTCTCCACGCGTCTCTGCAGCGCCTCGAGGCCGCCGCGCCGAAAGTACGCGGGGCGCCGTCCGTGGCCGATGGTGCCGTAGAGAAAGGCCGGGAGCCCGAGCTCCGACCCGACGCGCGCCGCGACCTGACGCGCCGCAACCTCGGCGAGCCCGATCTCGCCCGGGACCAGCGGAACGAGAGGAACGACGTCGACGACACCCACCCTGGGATGCACGCCCTCGTGGGCGCGCAGATCGATGCGCTCGATCGCCGTCGAGATCCCTGTCAGGAGCGCATCGACGAGCGACGCGCCATCGCCGACGAGCGTGAACACCGACCGGTGGTGGTCCGGATCCACGTGCACGTCGAGCACCGCCGCGCCTTTCCCGAAGGCGCGTCCGATCTCGTCGACGACGGCGCGATCCCGTCCCTCCGAGACGTTGGGCACAGCCTCGAGCACGATCCGTACCCTACGAGGCCGTGCCCGCAGACGACCCACAGGCCCACCGGCAGGGCGGCTGGCGCACGTTCGCCCGCCTGCTCGCTTTCCTCCGCCCCTACCGGGCGTCGCTCATCGTCTCGTCTGTGCTCGCGATCCTGTCGCAGATCGCGGGGATCCTCGTCTTCGTCCTCACCGGGTTCGTGATCAACGAGCTCGCGGCCGACCCGGACACACGGCTGCTGGCCATCGAGATCGCAGCCGTCGTCGGGCTGGGCCTCGTCCGCGGCGCGCTCCAGTACGGACGAAGGATCATCTCGGGCCGACAGGCGCTGGGTGTCGAGTACGACCTCCGTGACGACCTCTACTCGCACTTCCTGCGGCTGTCTTTCGGGTTCTACGACCGCAGCCAGACCGGCCAACTCATGTCGCGGGCGACGATCGATTTGCAATCGGTGCGCTTCTTCCTCGGCTACGGCCTGATCTTCTTCGCACAGCACGTCGTGACGATCGTCGCCGTCACCGTCGTGCTCTTTTTCTACAGCTGGCAACTCGCGCTCGTCGCGCTTGCGATCGCTCCGGTGATTGCCTTCACCGCGTATCGGTACAGCCGCGTCTCACAGCCGGTGCTCCGCGAGGTGCAACAATCGCTCGCCGACGTAGCAACAGTGGCGGAGGAGTCGATCGCCGGCGTCCACGTCGTCAAGTCCTTCTCGCAGGAGAGACGCCGCTCCCATCAGTTCGCGGCGGCCGCGGACACCGTCTTCGCGCGCACGCTCGCAGCGAACCGGCAGCGCGCGCTGTACGTCCCGCTCCTGACCTTCCTGCCGCTCGTCGCCCAGGCTCTCGTGCTGCTTGCCGCCGGGCGCATGGTGATCTCCGGATCGCTCTCGACGGGCGCGTTCTTCACGTTCAACCTGCTCCTCGCGATGCTCGTGATGCCGCTTCGCATGCTCGGCATGTGGATCGGCCAGGCGCAGCGCGCGATCGCAGCCGGCGAGCGGATCTTCGAGATCCTCGACGAGCCCGAGGAGATCGCCGACCGGCCTCGCGCCGTCCAGCTCCAGGCTGGGCCCGGCCACGTCGCCTTCGAGGACGTGACCTTCGGCTACGACCCCGCCCGGCCCGTCCTCGAAGGAATCACACTCGAGATTCCCGGCGGCCGGACGGTCGCTTTGATCGGACCCACGGGATCGGGCAAGACGACGCTCGCCGCGCTCGTCCCGCGTTTCTACGACGCGACGGCCGGCCAGGTGCTCGTCGACGGCGTCGACGTTCGAGACCTCGCCCGCCGCTCGTTGCGCCGTGAGATCGGGGTCATCTCGCAGGATCCGTTCCTCTTCTCCGCGTCGATTCGCGACAACATCGCCCTCGGAATGCCGGACGCGCCGCACGAGGCAGTCGAGGCGGCAGCGCAGGCAGCGCAGGCACACGACTTCATCCTCGAG
>DATFEK010000180.1:0-4885 GCA_035251305.1 Gaiellaceae bacterium
CCAAGTGGCTCGGAGACGACGACTCTCGTCTCGTCCGACAGTGCGGCGAGCTCCTTGCTCTCGGGGTAGAGGGCCTTCAGAGCGTCCATTCGCGTGCTGAAGTAGAGAGAGCGCGAGTCGATCTCGCTCGAGTACCGGAACGCCCACACACATCGTCCGTCGGTCGTGGCGATCGTCATCTGGATCGGATGTTCGACGCCGTGAGCGTGGCCGGTCTTCTCGACGAAGCCCACCATCCGCTCGACGGCGGTCACCGGGTCGCTCTCGAGCCCGAACGTGAGGGCGAGATAGAACATCGTCTCCGAGTCCGTCGTGCCCTCGATGGACGCGAACAGCGAGTCGTCGACTGCGAGCACGAGCTCTCGCCTCACACGCGCGAACTCGCGGATCAGGCCGTTGTGCATCCACAGCCAGCGCCCGTAGCGGAAGGGGTGCGTGTTCGTCTCCTGGATCGCCGTCCCGGTCGACGCACGGATGTGCGCGAAGAAGAGCGGTGAGGAAATTCCGGCGGCGAGCTCGCGCAGGTTGCGGTCGTTCCAGGCCGGATGCGTGCTGCGGTAGAGCCTCGGCGTCTCGCCCTCCTCGTACCAGCCGACACCGAATCCGTCGCCGTTCGTCGGCGTCGCGCCGAGCCTCGAGTGGAGGCTCTGGTCGATCAGCGAGCGGTCGCGCTTGAGGAGGAGCTCCTCGAGCCGGATCGACGTTCCCGAGTAGGCGAGCCAACGGCACATCAGCTGTCGTCAGTCGTTCCGACGCCCGGTTGCGTCGTCGTAACCGGCCCCCTCTGCCGCTTCCACGCGACGTCGAGGAGTATCGAGAGCAGTGAGATCCCAACGATCGCGACGAAAGTCTCGGGAGTGTTGCGCAGCGTGTCGATCGCAAAAAAGACGAGGACGACGGCGGTCGCGGCGATCGCCGCCACCACGATTGCGGCGAGCGATCCGGTGTCGGCTCGCCGTCGATATCCGGCGATGCCGACGAGCAGGAAGATCAGCAATGAACAGGCGCTGCCGACGGACGCGATCGCCGAGAGGTCGACGAGGTTGGAGACGGCGAGCACGATTGCCGCCGTGATCAGTAACCCGGCGTGCGGGCCGAGGCGCGAGCCGCGACCGAAGAAGGTCGGAAACTGCCCGACCTGGGCGAGCATGGCCGTAAGTCCCCCCGACGCATACAGGGTCGCGTTCACCGAGGATGAGGTCGCAAGCAGAGCGGCGATGGCCATCATCGTGAAGCCCGCGTCGCCGAGCGCCGGTCGCGCCGCCTCGGCGATAGCGGTCTCCCCATAGCCGATCGCCTCCTCGACGGTCAGCGTCCCGAAGACGCCGAGCGATATGAGGACGTACAGGAGCGTGGTCACGCCCAGGGCGGCGTACATCGCGCGCGGGAGCTCACGAGCCGGGTCGCGCAGGTCGCCGGCGGCGAACGTGATGACGCTGAAGCCGAGATACGCGAAGAAGGTCAGCGCAACACTCGCGATGATGTCCGAGAATGACGGATACCCGCTGAAGGCCAGAAGGTCGAAGTCGATGTCGACCAGCGTCACGGCGATGAAGACGGCGAAGACGGCGAGCAGGACGACGACGATGAGCGACTGCGCGCGGTCGACGATGCGCGAGCCGACCATGTTGATCGCGGCCATGCCGACGACAACGGCCGACGTGAAAGCGTTGTCCCACCAGCCCGCGGCATCGTCACCGACGAAGAGCGAGGTCGCGTAACTTCCGAAGGCGACCGCAACCATCGAGCAGACGATCACGATCGCCGCGAAATAGCCGAGCCAGGAAGCGATGCCGACGAGGCGACCGTTCCCGAAACCCTCGATGAGGTAGGCGATCAGCCCACCCGAGGAGGGGTAGCGCACTCCGAGCTTGACGACCGTATAGCCGAGAAGTGCGGAGACGATCCCGGCGAGAAGGAACGAGAGCCAGACCGCGGAGCCTGCGACCACGGCAGCCTCGCCGAGCAGCGCGAAGATGCCTGCGCCGACCATCGCGCCGATGCCGAGGAAGGCGGCGCCGCGGACGCTCACGCTATGGAGTCGGCGGCACCGGCGGCGCGGGCGTGTGGCCCCCGAAGAAGAGCCAGACGATCACGATGCCGACGAGCGCGGTGACGATCCAGCAGATCTGCAGCGGCAGCTGGAAAGAGTGGTCGATGACGCGCTTGCCTAGAGTTGTCGTCCCGGTCGTGTCGGCCTCTGCCGCAGCGATCTGCGTCCCGTTCGCGGGAAGGAGGAGCACGCCGACCACGGCCGTCCACATGGCGATCATGTAGCCGGCGCCGATCCCGAGCGCGAGTCCGAGCGGGACCATCGTGCGCGTCGAAGCCGACTGGCTCGTCGTGAGGGCGGCGACGAGGAAGATGGCGACCGCAATCATGAACGGCCAGTTCTCGGCGAGGCCACCCAGCGCGGTCACTATCGCGTCCTCGTTGTTGGCGATGAACGTGTCCGCCATCCAGGCGATCCCGAAGAGGGCGATCATCGAGATCATCCCGGACCTGAAGATCGGCGTGCCCGGGATGTCACTTGCCTTCACGTGGCAGAAGAGGAGGATGAGCGCTGCGGCCGTGAGCATGAACATCTGGATCAGCGGCGTCACCGACATCGGCTCGACGCCGCCGCCCTCCGCGGCCACCGTCGGGCGGATGCCCTCGACGAAACCGAAGACGCAGATCGCGGCGACGCCCGCCAGAAAGATGGCGACGCTGCGCTTCGCGTAGGGCAGCAGGGTGATCTCGGCCGGGGGAGCGGGTGGCTGCACTTCGCCGGAGGCCAGTCGCCGCTGGTACTCCGCATCATCGTCCAGGTCCCTTCCATGGCGGCTCATCACGAGCGACATCGCGAAGATGCCCACGATGCTCGCCGGCACCGTGATCAGCAGGACGTCGATCAGGTCGTAGTTGTAGATCTCGACCAGCGGTAGGAGGGTGGCCATCGCAGCTGCGACCGGGCTCGACGTGATCCCGAGCGCGTTGGCCACCGTCGAGCCCGCGAGCGCGCGCTCTGGGCGGATCTTGTTCGCGTACGCGACCTCGTTGATCACGGGGATGATCGAGAAGAACGTATTGCTCGTGCCCGTGAGGATCGTGAGCAGGTAGGAGACGTACGGCGCAATGAAGTTGAGGGCTTTCGGCCTGGCGCGGAGCGCCGCGCTCGCGATCTGGACCATGTAGTCGACGCCGCCCGCAGCCTGCATCGCCGCCGCCGCCGAGATGACCGCGATGATGATCAGGATGGCGCTGATCGGCGGCTCCCCGGGGTCGAGCCCGAAGACGAAGACGAGAACGAGCGTGCCGACGCCGCCCCAGAGACCGAGGCCGATCCCGCCCGAGCGCACGCCGAGAGCGATGAACGCGATCACGACGAGTCCCTGCACGGCGAGGAGGATCCAGTCCATGGTGCTCATCGCTAGCTCGTCTCCTCCCGCAATTGCTGACACGTGCTCGACTCCTGTATCGCTGCCGCGAGCTCGGGGTCGAGGCGCGCGACGTCCGCGATCGTCTGTACGCCGCTGGCGAGCGCGGCCCCGATCGCGCGGGCGGCATCGGCCAGCTGCGTGATCGACTCCTCGAGGCTGTCCGCCTCTTCGTCGAGCGAGTCCTGCGCCTCGACGAGATCGTCGCGGGCGGAGTCGGACCAGTCGGAGATCAGCCTCGCTGCCTCCGCCCCCTCGGGCGTGTCGGGAGTCCCGGCGTTGTCGATCCCCTCGATCATCGTGTCGGTCGCCTGCACGGCACGCTCGAGCCCCACACGCACGAACCCAGTCCTTCCCTGCGGTGTCTCCGACTGGGGCTCCTCGCTGCCTGCAGCCGGAACGGCGCTCGGGGTACGGAGGTCCTCGACGATGTCCTCCATCTCACCTCGCCAGACGCCCACGGCGCCGCACGTGCTCTGCGCCCACTCGCCGGCCGTCACGGTTTCTCCGCTGTCGTCGCCCGTGCCGATCGCGGCGGTGACGACGATCACGAGTGCGATCCCGGCGACGATGGCGACGATCCAGGCCAGTCCTCCTCGCATGCTCGCCTACTTCGTCTCCGTCGACAGCTCGTCGACGACCGCGACGAGCAGCTTCCAGAACCGCTCCACGGTCGGGATCTTCACACGTTCGTCGGGCGAGTGCGGCGCCTCGATCTGCGGGCCGATCGCAAGCATGTCCAGGGGATCGCTGACCTTGGTGCCGATGACGGCCGTCTCCAGCCCGGCGTGCACTGCCGTGACCACGGGGGGCTCGCCGTAGAGCCGCTCATAGACGCCGCGCGCGACGGCCAGCACATGCGAGTCCAGGTCCGGGCGCCACCCGCTGTAGTTGTGTTTCACCTCGAGGACGCCGCCGGCGAGGCGCGCGGCAGCGTCGAGCGTCGCGACCACTTCCGGCAGCGCGGCATCGTTGGACGAGCGCGAGAGGCTATGCAGCGTGAGCCGACCGCCATCTGTCGTCGCCTCGCCGAGAGAGGTGCTCGTCTCGACCAGCCCATCGAAGTCCGGGCTCATCGCCAGCGGGCCCGTCGGCACGAGCGCGACAACGTCGAGCAGACGGGTGGTCGCCTCCTCGGTCCACGCGTCGGCGGCATCGGCCGCGCTCTCGACCGTCGCCGTCGCTCCCGAGTCGGTCTTCGCATAGGCCTCACGCACGACAGCGGTCGCCGACTCCACGATCGACCGGAACGTCGTCTCCTGCTCGCCCGGGACCGAGCAGATCGCCACTGCATCGCGGGGAATCGCGTTGCGGCTCTTGCCTCCACCGAGGGAGACGAGCCGGAACGGCGCGGCCGCATGCGCCACGCGCAGCACCCGGCCGAGAACCTTGATCGCATTGGCGCGCCCGAGGTGGATCTCGGCGCCGGAATGGCCACCGAGTCCTCCACCTGCGACGAGCGACAG
>DATFEK010000119.1:0-4393 GCA_035251305.1 Gaiellaceae bacterium
CGCTTCTCCTCCAGGAGCTCATAGAGGCCGCGATCCCAGATTTCGACGGTGCCGGCTCCGTACTGACCCGCCGGAATCGTTCCCTCGAAGTCCGCGTACTCCAGCGGATGGTCCTCGACGTGCACGGCAAGGTGGCGCTCGCCGCGGCGCAGCGGAACGCCTTTCGGAACCGCCCAGCTGGCCAACGCGCCGTTGCGTTCGAGCCGGAAGTCGTAGTGCAATCGCCGCGACGCATGCCTCTGAATCACGAAGCGTGGCTGATCCCCTGGCCCCGTGGCGTCTCCGAACGGCTCGGGTGTCCGCTCAGGTTTCCGGCGACGCCGGTATTCGTCGAGGCTCACCTGTGGATTGTCGCCCGAAACGCAACGCTATCTTCACCAAGCGGCTGCATCGCGCTCTCTCTCCCTGCTCAGGACCCTTTCGCGGGCCGGGGATAAGCCTGTGGAACATGTGGAAAGACGAAAAAGCGTCAGGCAGAGGTCAAGACGCCCATGATCCGGTACTTCGCACGTCTCTGACGGCGTCGTTCCCCGGATTCGAGGCCTTCGATCTCCTCGAGCGCCTCGACGATGCCCCTTTCCAGCAGTTTTGCGGCAGCATCGGGATCGGAGTGGGCGCCTCCCTCGGGCTCCCCGACGATCGCGTCGATCACGCCGAGCTCGAGACAGTGAGCCGCATCGGGCTTGAACGCAGCGGCGGCTTTCCGAGCCTCGGCCGCATCGCGCCAGAGGATGGCGGCACACCCCTCGGGCGAGATCACGGAGTAGATCGCGTTCTCCTGCATGAGCACGCGATCCGCGACCGCGATCGCGACCGCACCGCCCGAGCCCCCCTCCCCGATGATGCACGCGACGGTCGGCACCGAGAGGCGCGCCATCGTCGCTTGAGAGCGCGCGATCGCTCCTCCCTGACCGTGCTGCTCGGCGGCGACTCCCGGATACGCGCCCGGCGTGTTCACCATCGTGATCAGCGGGAAATCGTGCCGGTCGGCCAGGGCCATGGCGCGCATCGCCTTCCGGTAGCCCTCGGGATACGCCATGCCGAAGTTCCGTTTCGTCCGCTCCTTGAGGTCACGTCCCGTCTGGTGGCCCACCAGCACGACGGTACGGCCGCCGAGCTTCCCGATGCCGGTGACGAGCGCGGGATCGTCGGCCCGCCCGCGGTCGCCGTGGAGCTCGAAGAAGTCCTCGAAGATCCTCTCGACGTAGTCGAGTGTGTAGGGCCGATCCTGGTGGCGCGCGAGCTCGACCGAGCGCCAGATGTCCTCCGCCGTCGGCTCGGTCTGGAGACGCTCGAGTTGATCCTGCAGCCTGCCGAGTTCGCCGGTGAGCTTCGTCCCGCGCAGGAGCTTCATGCCGCCGAGCTTACTAAGTCGCTCGCGCAGCCGAATCTCGGCATCGCTCGGCACCTCAGTGGTCGCTTCGCGAGAGCACTACGTCTTCCGGAACAGGCGCAGGAGGCGCCCGAGGGTGGAGCGCAGCTCCGAGCGCGGGACGATCGCGTCCAGGTGGCCGAAGCGATAGTTCGACTCGGCCAGGCCGAAGTCGTCCGGGAGCTTCTCACGGGTCGTCTGCGAGACCACTCGCGGGCCGGCGAAGGACATGAGTGCACCCGGCTCGGCCACGACGACGTCGCCGAGGCTCGCGTAGCTGGCCAGCACGCCCCCGGTGGTGGGGTGCGTGAGCACGGACACGAGAGCACCGCCCGACTCGTGGAGCTCCTCGATGGCGCACACCGTCTTCGGAAGCTGCATCAACGCGAGAATCCCCTCTTGCATCCGCGCGCCGCCGGATGCCGACACCGAGATCAGCGTCGTATTCGCCGCCGCAGCGCTCTCGCACGCGCGGGCGAACTTCTCCCCGACGACACTCCCCATCGAGCCTCCCATGAAGGCGAAGTCCATGACGGCGAGCCGGCACCCCTCCTGTTCGATCCTCGCGGCGCCACAGACCATCGCGTCACCGAGCCCGGTGGAGACCTCCGCCTCGGCGAGGCGCTCGGTATACGGACGGAGATCGAAGAACGCGAGCGGGTCGGAGGAACGAAGCTCGGCGTCTTCCTCGACGAAGGTGCCCGGGTCCGCGAGCTGCTCGATGCGGTCGCGCGCCCGTACCCGAAAGTGATGCCCGCACTGCGGGCACACCCTCAGGGTGGATACGAGCTCGTCGTCGCGGTAGTGCGAGCCACACCCGGGACACGTGTTCGGATGGGCCTTACCCTGCGGCGCCTCCTCGGGACGTTTGCTCTCGACCTCGACGTCGACACCTCCTTGCCCCGAAGCCATGCGCTGGATCTTATGCGCAGGGGTTCAGAAGCCTGCCGCGCCCAGCAGCCGCGTGATCACGGCGACGTTGCGCTCGCTCGTGCGAAAGCCGGAGACCCCTATGCCGGCAACTCTCGCGCGCGCGGTCGTCTCGCGCAGAACCGCTTCTACCTCGTCGATCCGTAGGCCGTCCGGTTCCGCAAAGAAGACGTCGGCCTCGGCGGGGTCGAGAACGTCCAGGTCGAGCGCGACATAGGCAGCCCCGACGGCCGCGAGCGCGCGCTCGAGGGAGTCGTCGATGCCTGTCTCTGCCACGAACTCGGCCTCCGGTGGATCCAGATTGCGCGCCCCGACGAGTGCGGCGTCGGCGTGTCGAACAACGCCGTCGTCGAGCAGCATCCGCAGCGCCATCCCCCAGAGGTTCCCGGACGGCGACGTCTCAGGGGTGTTCAGATCGCCGTGGGCGTCTATCCAGACGATCCCCAGCCGGTCCACGCGACCCGCCAGACCGCGCGCGGCTCCGACATGAGAACAGCAACATCCTCCGAGCACGACAGGCCGTGCGGAGAGCGTCGCCGCAAGCGCGTCGCTCTGCGCTGCGAGTGTTGGTTCGTCCACGACGCCAACCTCCGGATACGGGATCGCGAGCCGGGCGCCTTCGGCCATCGCCTCGCCACCCGCTCCCCATGCCCGGGGAACACGAACGAGCCCCGCGCCGAACGTCCGTCCACACCTGTGGCACTCGTACCCGTCGCCGACCGCGACCGCCGTGAACGTGCGGCAGTCGGGACAGCGGGCGCGTAGAGAGCTCAGCGGACGACCTTCTCGTGAATTGCGAAACGCGCCGATACGTGCATCCCGACTGCTTCGTAGAGCTTGTGGGCCCCGGTCAGGCTCTCCGCGTCCACCCCGAGCCCGGCCCGCGTCAGGCCGTGACGGCAAGGCTCCGCGAACGAATGAAGCAGGAGCCCCCGCCCGAGCCCACGTCCACGAAACGGCCTCCACACCCGCTCGTCGCCGAGGCTTTCGACGAGCGCGTACGAGTCTCGACCGAGCCTCGCATCCCGCTCGAGTTGCACGCCCGCGGTGCTCCAGTCGAGAAGGACGATCGCCTCGTCGATCGGCTCGGGCCAGGTCTCGTTCGTGAGTCGCGCGATCTCACGCGCGTCGTCCTCGCGCGGCACACGAAGGACTTCCGTCATTCCGGCACGAGCTCGTCGAGAGCGTCGGCGAGGCCTGCGACGCCGGCAAGGATTCGCGCTGGGCGCGGATCCGCCGGCTCGTCGAGCCGGTTGATCCAGATCGAAGGAATCCCGAGCTCGGCCGCCGGCGCGATGTCGTGGTACACGCTCTGGGCAACGTGGACGTGTCCTGCGGGATCGGCACCCGTCTGCTCGTAGAAGACCTTCCAGTGCCCGTGTGCAGGCTTGTACGAACCGATCTCGCCGGCGACGACGGCGATCTCGAACCGAACCTGAAGCGCCTCCATCGAAGCATCGATGAGGTCGCGATCCGTGTTGGAGAGGATCGCGAGTCGCCAGCCGCGGCTCCTGGCCTCCTCGAGCCCCGGACGAACGTCCTCGAACACCGGCCAGGACGGCAGCGAGCGCGCCAGGGAGCTCGCGTCGCCTTCCGGGAGCGTGAGCCCGGTCTCGACGGCAAGCTGCTCGAGGGCGACGGTCAGGACCTCGCGGTACGACGAGTCTGGTCTCGCGGCCTGAATCCTCGGCTCGAGCTCGTGGTAGCGGGCGAGAAGCCGCTCTGCGCGCCGGGCGCCGAACACCTTCTCGAGCTCCCCGCGAATGCCGCTGTTCCAGTCCACGAGCGTGCCGTAGCAGTCGAAGGTGGCCCACCGCTCCACTCCGCAAGCCTAATCTGCGATCGGTGATCGCTATCCGCCCGATGACGCCCGCGGACTGGCCAGCGGTCGAAGCGATCTATGCAGACGGCATCGCGACCCGCCAAGACGAGCATCTTCCCCGAGAACGGAGCGAGCATCGCGCTACATGAACGACTCGGCTTTCGCGTCGTCGGGCGCCGAGAGCGCATCGCGGAGCTCGACGGTGTCTGGCGCGACACCCTCGTGCTCGAGCGCCGCTCGCCGCACGACGGGGTCGGGCCCGTGGGGTC
>DATFEK010000135.1:0-7488 GCA_035251305.1 Gaiellaceae bacterium
GGAGGCCCGCCGATCCTCGTCGGCGGACGCTCGGACAGGGCGCAGCGCCGGGCCGGTGTCCTCGGTAACGGCTGGCTGCCCTACCTCGTCTCCCCGCGATCGTTTGCCGCGGGCGTGGAGAGGGTGCAGGCACATGCGCTCGCGGTGGACCGTGACCCGACAGAGCTGCGACACGGGATCGTTGCCTTCGCCCGCGTTGAAGACGACGGAGTGCGAGCGCGGGAGGCTGCCCGCAAGCACCTCTCCCGACGCTACGGGATGCGCTTCGAGCCGCATCACGTGGAGCACCTGTGCATCGCCGGGACGCCCGAGGAGTGCGCCGTGCGTGTACAGGCCTATGCGGACGCCGGAGCCTCACACCTCGCGCTCAATCCCGCAGTCGACGGGGACGGCTTCTTCCTGCAGGTGGAGCAGCTCCGGAAGATCGTCACGTCCGCGCGCGAGGTGCGCACGTGATGCTCCCGCTCGCCGACGTCCGGGTCGTCTCCGTCGAGCAGTACGGCGCCGGCCCCTGGGGGACACTGCAGCTCGCAGACCTCGGCGCGGAGGTCATCAAGATCGAGGATCCGGCTGCCGGCGGCGACGTCGGACGCTACGTGCCGCCGTTTCAGGAAGGTGAGGACTCCCTCTTCTTCGAGACGTTCAATCGAGGAAAGAAGAGCGTCTCCCTCGACCTCCGACATCCCGGCGCACGCGAAGTATTCGAGGACATCGTCCGGGAGTGCGACGCGGTGTACTCGAACCTTCGTGGCGACCAGCCGGTGAAGCTGCGTCTCACGTACGACCACTTGAAGCACGTGAAGCCCGAGATCGTCTGCTGCTCGCTGTCGGGCTTCGGCCTGACCGGGCCTCGCGCATCGGAGGGCGGGTACGACTACATGATGCAGGGGCTCGCGGGCTGGCAGATGCTCACGGGCGAGCCCGACGGACCGCCGACGAAGTCGGGTCTCTCGCTCGTCGACCTGTCCGCAGGCTACGCGTCGGCGATCGCGGTGCTGGCCGGAATCTGGCGAGCCCGTCGTGACGGCGTCGGGTGCGACTGCGATGTCTCGCTCTTCGAGACGGCGCTTCACGAGCTGATGTACATCGGCCCGTGGGCCGCAACCCACGGCTACGTGCCGCCGCGCCGGCGCAACTCTGCGCACCCGTCGATCGTGCCGTTCCAGAACTTCGCGAGCGCCGACGGCTGGTTCGTGGTCGGCGGAGTCAAGCAGGATGCCTGGGAGCGCCTCTGCGATGTCATCGGCCGTCCCGATTTGAACGAGGACGAGCGGTTCGCGACCCGCGCGGCGCGCGACACCCACCGCGACGAGCTGCTGCCCATCCTCGAGGAAGCCTTCCGCACACGCACGACCGACGAATGGATCGAGGCCCTGGTCGCCTCCGGCGTCCCCGCAGCGCGCGTGAACACGGTCGAGGAGGCGCTCGACGACCCCCAAACGATCGCTCGCGAGGACATCGTCGAGCACGACCACCCGAAGCTCGGACGGGTCCGCTCGATCCGAACGCCCCTCCGTCTAGCTTCCGGCGGCGAGCGTCTCGAGCGCGAGCCGGAGCGTGGCCCCCACCGCGGCGAGCACACGCGCGCTGTGCTCGAGGGTCTTTGCGGCTACAGGCCCGATCAGGTGAGCGATCTCGCCGAGGCGGGCGTCTTCGGACCGTCGACGTGACCGCCCGAGACCTCGTCGGTTACGGCGCTCGGCCGCCCGACCCGCGCTGGCCGGGTGGAGCGAGGGTCGCGCTCAGCTTCGTACTCAACTACGAGGAGGGCGGAGAGAACACGCCGCTCGAGGGCGATGCGGCGTCGGAGGCGTTCCTCCACGAGGTCGTCGGCGCGCCACCGACCGAGGGTCGTCGCAACCTCAACACCGAGTCGATGTTCGAGTTCGGAAGCCGGGTGGGCTTCTGGCGCGTGCACCGCATCTTCACCGCGCACGGACTGCCCGTCACGGTGTTTGCGGTCGGCCAGGCGCTCGAGCGCAACCCGGACGCAGCTCGCGCGATGGTGGAGGCCGGGTGGGAGGTCGCAAGCCACGGGTGGCGCTGGATCGACTACGGAGAGATGCCGGAGGACGACGAGCGCGAACACATGCGGCGCGCGATCGAAGCGATCGAGAGGACGTGCGGTACCCGCCCCGTCGGCTGGTACACGGGTCGCGGATCGGAGGCGACCCGCCGCCTGGTTGTCGAGGAGGGCGGCTTCCTCTACGACTGTGACGCGTACGCGGACGAGCTGCCGTACTGGGCGGACATCGCAGGGCACGACCATCTCGTCGTCCCGTACACGCTCGACGCCAACGACTTCAAGTTCCTGCTGCCGAACGGGTTCGTCACTGCAGGAGACTTCGCCGAGTACCTGATCGACTCGCTCGAGCAGCTGCGGACCGAGGGCGGCCGGATGCTGTCGGTCGGACTCCATTGCCGGATCGTCGGTAGGCCTGGCCGCGCCCCGGGGCTCGTCCGCTTCCTGGAGCACGTCCGCGCATGTGACGACGTCTGGGTTGCGACGCGTGCCGACATCGCGCGACACTGGCGGGCAACACATCCGCCGCCGTCCCGATGAGAGGAGAGATCCCGTGACCAGCAACGCCGACGTTCTCGAGGCCCTCGACACCATCTTCCACGCGGACACGGGCATCTACCGCGAGCGCGGCTTCCAGCGGCGCGTCGGCTTCGGCCGCCGGCCCGGGCTCCTGCACATCGACCTCGCCAACGCGTGGACACGACCCGGTCACGCGTTCTCCTGCGACGGAATGGACACGATCATCCCAGCCGTACAGGCCTTGAACGAGGCCGGGCGGGCAAAGGGGATCCCGATCGTCTATACGACAACGGCGTACGCGGACGTGGAGGGGCCGAACTCGGACATGGGCCTTTGGGTGCACAAGATCCCGGTCGAGCTCCTCCACCTTGGAACCGACGCCGTCGAGATCGACGAGCGGATCGCGCCGCAGGCGGGCGAGCTCGTGATCGTCAAGAAGCGCGCCAGCGGCTTCCACGGCACGCATCTGTCGAGCTATCTGAACGCCCAGGGGGTCGACACGGTGATCATCACGGGGGTCACGATGGCCGGATGCGTCCGCCACACGACCGAGGACGCGATCGCCGAGGGATTCCGTCCGATCGTCGTCCGCGAGGCGGTCGGCGACAGGGTGCCGGGCGTCGTTCAGTGGAACCTCTTCGACATCGACGCGAAGTTCGGCGACGTCGAGCCGCTCGAGCGGGTCCTCGAGTACCTGGCCGGGATCGAGCCATTCGAGAGCCGCGTCGGGGCAGGGCTCGTCGCCGCCCATTGACAGCACCAGCCGTCGACGGTGCTCCGGAAGTGCGGGCCGGCTGTTGCTAGCCGGTATCCGACACCTTCACGCCCGCCTCGAGCGCCTTCACGAGCGCGGCGATCGTCGCGTTCGTCGGAGCCTGCAGTCCGACGAGGGCCGCACGCGGAGGGATCGCACCGTTGATCACGTCGATCTCGCACGGCCGGCCTGCGAGGCGGTCGAGGAGCATCGACGGTCTCGCGCCCCGAATCCGCTCGCCGAACGCACGAACGTAGGCGATGGGATCATCGAACTCCAGAGCGATCCCGTTCGCGACCGCGACTGCGTGGGCCTCCGCGGCACAGCTCGAGGCGACGGCCCAGGCGTGCGGGTCGTCCATCACCTCGCCGATGGTCGCGTCGAGCACCGTGGCGGTGCCGCTGAAGCACACGTTGCAGACGAGCTTCTCCCACACGAGCCGGTCGACGTCGTCATAGGTCCGCACGGTGAATCCGGCCGCCCGCCACACGTCCGCGATCCGCTCGAGGCGGGGCGTAGCCGGCCCGGCGCGCTCGCCGAGCCTGACGAGCTCGAGGCCGTGGTGATGCACGTGGCCCGGACCTACGATCGATGCGCCGAAGCCGCCCACCACACCGATCACAACCCGGTCACGACCCAGCACCTCGGCGGCGACGTCCGCCGAGCCGAGCCCGTTCTGGATCGCGAGCACGACCGTCTCGGGGCCGACCAGCACGCGCGCACTCTCAGCCGCAGCCCGGACGTGCATCGCTTTCGTCGCGATTACGACGAGGTCGACGACGCCGGAATCCGCAGGGTCGCTCGTCGCACTCACCCGCACCACCCGGTCGCCGCTCGCGCCCTCCACGCGAAGACCTCGGTCGCGGATCGCCGCGACGTGCTCAACCCACGTGTCGATGGCCCACACCTCGTTGCCGGCGCTACCGAGCAGACCCGCATACACGGAGCCCATCGCTCCGGCACCGACAATCGCGATTCTCATTGCTCGCTCACCGTCAGGTGCCCACCTAACGCGCGAACGGCCCTAAGCGTCTACTTGAGCGGGTTCGTCCCCGCCATCCAGATGATGACCCGCGTGAACTTCCCGTCGGCGTCGAACGAGAAGAAGTTGCAGTTGTGCATGTCGTTCTTCGTGCCGTCCTCGAGCTCCCCGATGTACGCCTGCTCGGTTGCGACCTTGCCGGCAGCCTCCTCGACCACGACATTGCGGAGCTCGTGGCGGATCGACGCGGAAGCGCCGAAGAAGTCCGTGAACATGCGCCGAATCTCGGAAGCGCCTTCGAACGTCACGTGATCGGTTTGAACGGTCAGCGTCGCGTCGTCCGCGAAGTGTGCAAGGACGGCATCGACGTCCATGGCGTCCACGGCGTCGAAGTACGTCTGCGGGGCGGCGGCGAGACTTTCACGCGTCCATGCAGCTGCTGCCGTGCTCATGCCGATCCCTCCCTCTGAGAATTTCGTGAGGCCCGAGCGTACAACACCGTCAGCGCGCGCCGCTTCTCGCCCGGAGCTCAGCCGAGATGCTGGCGAAAGAAGCTCGAGACGATTCGCACGGCGTCGGCCGGGCACTCGAGCAGGTCGGCATGGCCGATGTCCGGGAACTCGTGCGTGGTGATGTGCGCGTTCATCGCCGCCATCTGCCGTGCGCCGAGCCCGGACGGCGCCAGCTCGGGCGGGCAGAGGATGTCGTAGGTGCCATTCGTCATCAGGAGCGGCGTCGAGATCTGCGGCACGAGCGGCGACAGGTCCATCTCTTCCATGGCGATGCACGCCTGGCGAACGGTGTACGGGTCGTTCCGACCGATTACCGTCCGGACGAGGTCGAACGTGCCAGTTCCCTCCTCGCTCTCGAGGAACCGCGCTCCGACAGCCTGAGTGGTCACGTGGTCGGAGAAGTCGTCCCAGGGCATCGACTCGGCCATCCGCCGCCAAACTCGGAACAACGTCTTGCGGTAGACGTCCGGCTTTGCGAACGCCACGTCCGCGCAGGTAGCGATCACGCGATCGCCGTGCAGGGCCGCGAACGCGATCGCGATCATCCCACCCATCGATGTTCCGTGGACGAGCACACGTTCGAGCCCGACCGCGTCGAGCAGCTTCGCGCCGTCGTCGGCCCACATCTCGATCGTGTACTGCTCGCGTGGATGGTCCGACGCCCCGTAGCCGCGAGCGTCGAAGGAGAGCAGGCGAAACCCTGCCTCCCTGAAGCCGTCATTGACGAACCCGAAGTTGCCGCGGCCGAACAACCCACCGCCGAACTGGAGCACGACGGGACCGTCCTCGGGCCCCGTGAGCTCGTAGTAGAGGCCGATTCCGTCTTCGATCCGTGCTTCGGGCATGGAGAGCCTCCTTGACAGGCGCCGGAAGTCTGACCTATGAAGGCTTCGACGCTACGTGCTCCCCACCGCAAATACGGTCGTGATTCGCCGGCGAGAACCGAGCAGGCCTAGGACGCAGGGAGTGCCAATATTCGGGAATATTGGCGCGACTGAGGACGACGGCATGCGAAGCGTTCGCAGCCGCGCGAAGTACGGGCGTATTTGCGGCGGGGAGCACTAGGCTCAACCGAAGGAGGCGGCCATGCGGATCACGTGGCGGCGTCAGTCCCAGCTACGCCCGACGCGGTCCCAGGCGACGTCGCTCGGAAGCCACTCGGTGTTGATCATCGAGAGCACGCGCGCCACCTGGGCCGATCCGCACTTCGGGCAGCTTGGTGTCGGCTTGTCCGAGGTGGAGAGGTACTCCTCGAACCGTTCCTCGCACTTCTCGCACCGGTACTCGTAGATGGGCACGGGCTCTGATTCTATCTCGGTCGAGTCCCTCCGACGGCTCGCGGAGGCCCAGGGGGTCTCGCCCTCGGACGAGGATCTCCAGGCCGTGTTGGGGTTCCTGACACGGATACTCCCCGCGCTCGCCGAGCTCGAAAAGCAGCTGCCGCCGGAAACGCAGCCGTGATACTCGACCCGTTCAATGCGTTCCTCCACCTGGAGCCGCAGGACGGGCCGGGACCGACGGTTGGCGTGAAGGACGTGATCGACGTCGCGCGTATGCCGACGACAGCGGCGTCTCGGATCCTGCATCGCATCCCCGACCGCGACGCAGAGTGCGTCGCCCGGCTGCGAAAGGCAGGCGCGCGGATCGTCGGCAAGCTGAACACACACGAGTTCGCCTTCGGCGCGCTCACGACGAGCGCGCATTTCGGACCGTCACTGAACCCGTGGAACGTCGACCACGTCTGCGGCGGCTCCAGCGGCGGCTCGGGTGCCGCCGTCGCCGCAGGCCTCGTCGACATCGGAGTCGGCACGGACACGGCGGGCTCCGTCCGGATCCCCGCCGCATTCTGCGGCGTGACCGGCATCAAGCCCTCGGCGGGCCTCGTCCCGACCGACGGCATGTTCCCGACCTCGTGGACGCTCGACACGATCGGCCCGCTCGCGCGCACGGCCGACGAGTGCGCATGGGCGCTCGGAGTGATGGCCGGGAGGCCGATCGAGGTCCGCGACGGGGACGACCTCCGGATAGGCATCGTCGAGAGTCTGTTCGAGCGGGCGGATCCACTCGTGGCAGCTGCCTGCGAGGGGGCGCTACGGGAACTGGGCGGGCGGCAGGAGCCGGTCGAGATCCCGCTCCACGAAGAGATCACGACGATCCTCCAGCTCGTCCTGCTGCCGGAGACGGCTGCGGCCCATCTCCATTGGCTCCGCACGCGACTCGACGACTACGGCGCCGACGTTCGCGCGCGCCTGCTCGCCGGGCTCTTCCTGCCCTCGACCGCGCACGTCACTGGGCTGCGAGCCCGTCGCTGGGCGATGGCCGAGCGCGACCGAGAGCTCGGACGCTACGACCTCCTCGTCGCGCCCACGATGCCGATCCTCCCACCGCGTCTCGACGCGATCCCCGAGGACTACCGCCTGCTCCTGATCCCGTACAACTCGCCCGCCTCGCTCTGGGGCGCGCCGGCAGCGTCCATCCCCTGTGGGCTCGTCGACGGGCTCCCGGTCGGGCTCTCGCTGATCGGCCGAAACGGCGACGACGGCGTCGTGCTCGGTGCCGCTCGATCGTTCCAGCGCGTGACCGACTGGCACGAGCGCCGGCCGGCGCTCGCGTTTGACGCCGCCGACAAAGCGTCGTATACAGGGGTTGACAGCGCCTGAAAGGGGTGTGATCTCATGTCCGTGCTCATCAAAGGTGG
>DATFEK010000140.1:0-4329 GCA_035251305.1 Gaiellaceae bacterium
GACGCGCTCGGCGAGTTCGGCGTCGGCTGCATCGGCTTCTCCCCGCTCGCCCAGGGAATGCTGACCGACAAGTACCTCGACGGGGTTCCCGAGGGATCGCGCGCCGACCGGCCGTACTCCCTCTCGACTCAGCTCCTGAGCGACGACGCGCTCGACAAGATCCGCGCCCTGAACGACATCGCCGCGCGCCGCGGCCAGACTCTCGCGCAGACGGCCCTCGCCTGGACGCTCCGAGACCCGCGTGTGACGTCCACGCTCGTCGGCGCGTCGAGCGTGGCTCAGCTCGAGGACAACGTCGCCTCGCTCGAGAACCTCGCGTTCTCGGACGACGAGCTCGTGGAGATCGACCGCTACGCGACGGACAGCGGGATCAACATCTGGGCCGCCTCGAGCGAGACGTGAGTCCAGCGATCCGCTTACCTCGCGGTCGTGGCGTCCGAGACCGCCTAGCTGGGTAGCTTGCCCACGTTCCGGTGGTGCCAGAAGTCCCACCAGTTGAAGAGCTCCGCGTGGTCCCTCCCGCCCTGGCGCGCGATGCCGAGGAAGTCCTTGTGAGTCTCCTGGCCGAGCTTCTCGTGCGTCCACGCGAGGACGGACACGTTCCCCTCGAACGTGCAGAACCGGCGTCCGGCAACGGCGCCCGTCCCGTGGACCCACTCCCCTTCGCCGGTCCATCTCCTTCCGCTGCACCGGCCGAAGTCGCGGCCGATTCCGAGAGTTCGTGTCTGCTCCTCGTATGCGGCGGTGAGCGCCGCGGCGTCGTCGAACACGAAGATATCGATCTGGTCTGGGTAGAACTGGCCGGAGGGCAGATCCGCCGGCTGCTCGCACGTCGCGCTCTCGCTCGCGCCGAAGCGCGGCGCGGCGTCGACAGTGCAACCTCGGAACAGGGCCGGCTCGACGAGGTCTTCGAGCCCGGTGTTGGCGTCGACGACTGCAGAGGTTCTCGGCCCTGTGATCGGCGGTGACGTCGTGGAATCGGATCCCGTGGCGAAGTAGACGGCGATCCCGGACACGGCGGCGGCGCCGGCAGCGACGATCACTGCCAGCAGCCAGACGGGGATCTTCGCACGCCCAGTCGGGCCGTCGCCGGCCGGCTCCGCGGCGCGGGCGGCAGGAACTGGATCCGCTACCACCGCCACGGGCTCCGCCACGACCGGTTCGGCCTGCTCTCGCCCGGGGGGCTCCTCCGAAGGACCTCTCTCGGGCTCGACCGCTTCGGGAGGCTCGTCCTTCGTCGCTTCTACGTCCGCAACGGGAACGGGCTGCCGGCCGATCGACGTGCCTCGGCCGAGCGCGGCAGCGTGCGCGGCGTCGATCAGCTCCTCACACGTCGACGGCCGGTCGTCCATGGCCTTCGACATCGCAGCCGCGACAACGCGGTCGAGTTCTCTGGGGAGGTCGGGGCGTGCGCTCCGCAGGCTGGGCGGCCGCTCCGTCATGTGCGCGTGCATGACGGCGACCTCCGCGTCGTGGTCGAACGGCGCTCGCCCGGCGAGGCACTCGTAGAGGACGCAGCCGAGGGCGTACACGTCGGTCCGGGCGTCGACGGGGAGGCCTTCGATCTGCTCCGGCGCCGCGTAGTCGACGGTCCCGATGAAGAATCCCGTCTGCGTGAGACCGTGGGAGGCGGTGTGCTTGACGACGCCGAAGTCGGTCAGGAAGACGCGGTCGGACGGCTCCTCGATCAGGATGTTCGCCGGCTTGACGTCGCGGTGCACGAGATCCCGCTCGTGCGCGGCGTCGAGAGCGCTGGCGGCCTGCTCGAGGAGAAAGAGGGTGCGTCCGATGCTGAGTGGACCGTCGCCCTTGAGCAGCGTCTTCAGGTCGGAGCCCTGGACGTAGCGCATCGCGATGTAGAACTGGCCCTCCGCGTCGCCCGCGTCGTAGATCGGGACGATGTTCGGGTGGTCGATCTCCGCGGCCCGGCGGGACTCGCGCTCGAACCGCTCTCGAAAGCTGTCGTCCTCGCTCAGCGCTGGAGAGAGGAGCTTGAGCGCGACTTTCCGGCCCAGGCGCTGGTGTTCGGCGAGGTAGACGACGCTCATCCCGCCACGCCCGAGCAGCTTCTCGAGCCGGTAGCCGGCGACCGTCGTTCCGATTCTCGTCGACGAACTCATAGGTCCTCCAGGCCGGCCGATCGGCTTGCCACGCGCGACGATCGTAACACCGTACGACGGCGCCGAAAAAGCCGTCGGCCCCTGGGATGTCGCTCTATCAAGCGGCTACCGCCCGATTGCAGGCAGGCTGACGCGCGCTCGGAATGGTCGGTGCCTGCGTTTACTACGCGGGCGCGGCGTCGAGAACCGCGAGGCGATCCAGCAGGCGTTGCTCGGCAGCCTCGTCGCCCATCCGCGCCGCGACCTTCCGCGCCCTCCTCCACAGCTCGGCTGCCTGGTCGCGTGCATCGAGTGCCGCCGCCTTGTCTCCGGCCCGCTCGAGGTAGTCGAGCGCTTTCGGGAAGTCCTGGCTTCGCGCGTAGTGGTGCGCGACGAGCTCGAGGTATTCGTCCAGGGACGGTGCGAAGAGCTCCTCGATGGCCGCCGCCACTCTGCCGTGAAGCTCCTGCAAGCGCGCCGCGGTCATCGTCGAGAGGACAGCCTCCTGGAGGAGGCCGTGCCGGAAGGAGCACTCGAGCTCCGGGTAGCGGCGGAGCTCGCGCACGACGTCGGCTCGAAACAGCACGGCCAGGTCGGCCTCGATGTCGTCGCTGTCCGCGACGTGGCCAAGGACGCGAACCGGGAACGTGCGTCCACAGACGGCAGCGACCTGCGCGAGCCGGCGTGCCCCCGTTGGAAGACGGTCGATTCGTGCCACGAGGAGGTTTTCGAGCGCCGGTGGAAGGAGGTTGGCCGCCTTTACGGTCAGCGTCCACTTCTCCTGCGGGCGTTCGAGGCCGCCGCCGTCGACGAGGGCTCCGAGAAACTCCTCGAGGTAGAGCGGATTCCCCTCGGCGCGCTCGACGATCACCTGCAGGGCGGAATCGTCGAGACCAGGCATGAGGACACGGAGGTAGGCGATCGCGGAGCTCTCGCGCAATGGGGCGAGCGCCACCTCGTCCGCTCGATGCGCGTAGTCGGCGAGGACGCGAAGGCGCAGGCGCGACCCCTCCGAGGAGGGATCCGGCCGTGAGGTGAAGACCAGCAAGAGCGGAGCGCGATCGGTCACGTCGAGGAGGTCCTCCGCCAGCTCCCTCGTGCAGCGGTCGGCGAAGTGCACGTCCTCGAGGGCCAGCGCGAGCGGCCCCTGCCCTGCCAGCGCTTCCACCCACGTCCGGTACGCGATGTGAAGCTCGGCGGCGAGCCCCTCCGGTGGAAGCTCACGAACGCGCGACTCGAGCTCGGGCTCGAGCTTCACCCCCAGGAGCCGACCGAGTGCGGGGAGCACGTCCGGGAGCCGCGGGCCGAGCAGCGCACCCAGTTTCGCGCGGGCCTTCGTACGGACCGCGATCTCCGCCTCGCCGTCGTGCACGCCGAGCCAGCTCCTCAAGATCTCCGCGAACGGCCAATAGAGGAGCTCGCCGCCGTACGACGGGCAGTGCCGCTCGAGCCACGTCGTGCCGACCCCGGCCATCTCGCGCAGCTCGCCGAGCAGCCGTGTCTTGCCGATTCCTGCGTCGCCGGTGAGGAGCACGACCTGGCCGCGGCCGGAGTCGAGCTCACGCATCACGGCCAGAAGACGGCTGACCTCGTCGTCGCGGCCAACGAGGACTCCTGGCGGCGCGGGACGACCGGCGGCCGCCTCGACCAAACGCGATGCCGCTACGGGTTTGGATCTTCCCTTGACGCTGATCTCGCCGATCGGTTCGAGCACGAACCGCGTTCCGAGATGCTGAGCGGTCGCGTCGCCGACGACGATCGATCCGGGTGTGGCTGCCGCCTGGAGTCGAGCGGCCACGTTCGTCGCATCGCCGAGGGCCACCGGTTGGGGATCTGCCCCGCCAACCGTCCCGACCGCGGCTTGTCCGCTGTTTACGCCGATCCGAACGTTGAAGTCTGCGATCCCCCACGCTGCTTCGATGTCGCGAGCGTATTCGCCGACGACGGCGAGTATGCGCAGCGCGGCGCGCGCGGCACGCTCCGGGTCGTCCTCGTGGGCCGTCGGAACGCCGAAATAGGCACAGATGCCGTCTCCCGCATACGCCTGCACGAAACCCCCGAACTCCTCGACCGCGCGGCTCATGCGATTCACGCACTCACCGACGAGCGCCTTCACCTCCTCGGGCGCCAACCTCTCACCCAGCGCGGTCGAGCCGACGATGTCGGAGAACAGGACGGTGACGGGCCTCAACTCGTCGGCGTGAGTCATCGGCCCATTCTCGCATCGGGG
>DATFEK010000144.1:0-6929 GCA_035251305.1 Gaiellaceae bacterium
CAAGACCTTGACGAGCGCCTCTTCGTCGGACGCATCCCTGGGCTCCGGCGTGCCGGCGAGATCGAAGCGGCCGAACGTCTCCTCGAGCTTCTTCCTGACTCGTTTCAGGGGAGAGTGGGCATCTGCCGCGATCGTCGGGCCGACGTACTCGATGGCCAGCCGGATCGCGCGCGCCTCCAGCGGAGTGAGCTTCGGCGGGTGCCTGAAGACGTCGCCGTAGAGCTCCTTGTCGACACGTACGACGTCACCGTCGTGCATCGCATACACGGCGTAGCAGCCGCCGCCGAAGTTGACGAGATTGAGGAGCGAGAGGTGATCCTGAAGCTCCTCGAGGGGAATCGAGAACCGCGCTGCGAGCTCCCCGGCGTCGATCACCGCGGCGCGCTCGTCACCGCACGCGGTCAGAAGGTGTGCGAGGAGCGCCTGCAGGACGCCGAAGCGTTCCGGGGCGACCGGCCCCAGAGGTCGCTCTGGCAGCGGCCGCCGCGGATCCGCCCGCTTCGGTCCGGCCGTCGCGGGCGCAGGCCCGGTGTGCGCCTCGGCGAGCTGCGAGAGCCCGTTCGAGACCGCCTCCACGAGCTCATCGGGCTCGATAGGTACGGCACGGCCGTTCTGGCGCAGGATCCATCCTGCGAGCAGGTCGACGTTCGCATACTCGGTCTCGAACACTCCGTCCTCGACCGTCCCCGCGTCGGAGAGCGTTCGCTCGACCCACCACGCGGTGTCGTCAGAGACGGAGATACGCGCTGTCGCCACCGTCTCTCCGATTTGCCACGGCCGGGGGATTCGGTGTTTCTCGACGTCGAAGTCCGCGGGGATGCGGAAGTCGCGCTCGCGCCGGGTGGCGAACCGGATGTCCCCACGGATGCGTGAGACCCGGAAGGTCCGTTCGGTGCGGCGCTCGAGGTCGTGACCGATGACGTACCAGTTGCCGTCGTCGAGTCGAAGCGCGTAGGGGTTCACCGTTCGCTCCCCGGGTCGGGCGCGTCGTGGACTCCAGTAGCCGAAGCGGACCGTTCGTTGCTTCGAGATCGCCGACTCGAGCTTCGACAGGCGGCCCGCGAGCTCGGGCGAGTAGTCGGGCGCACTGACGCGAACGCGCTCGGCCGTCTCGGTCGCCGGCTCCTTGAATCCGGAGCGTCCGAGCGCGAGGTTCTGGAGGGCCAGGCGCAGGGGCTCCGCGTAGGCGAACTTCCCTTCGAGGTAGTAGAGGGCGGTCTGGAGCGCGGCGAGCTCGTCGTCGTCCAGCTCGAGCCGGTCGAGGAAGTAGTGCTCGGAGCGAAGTGTGTACAGCTCCTCTCCCGTGAACTCGTCGCGCTGGGACTGGAGCGGGATGCCTAGGGCCGTCAGCTCGGCGCGATCGGAGTAGAAGCGACGCGCGAACGCCTCGTCGGACATCTCACTGTACCCCTCCACGTTCGACTTCACGTCACGCGCGGTGAGCAGGCGGCGCTCCGCCATGAGGAACGCGACGAGCGAGAGCTGCCGGATGAGCTTGTCGGCGTCGTGCGACATGACGGTCGCGAGCTTACAGCTCGCGACCGCTCGGCACGCTGTGGCTTCGTCCAACCCTCGCCGATCGCGCGATCGACGGCGCGTCAGGCGGCGACGGTGGCGTGCTCGAGGTGCTGGTGCGACGGGCAGTAGTCGCGCCCGGGGAGTGGCGTGCGCTGGCACGCCTTGCCCTTGCGGGTCGTCGCATGGCACCGGGCGATACCGCCGTCCAGCAGGCCGGCTTCGACCTGTTGCTCGATGAACGAGGTGGCCGCGCCCACGCCCTCGCGCACCGTCCACGCGACCTGGGCCTGCGCGGTGATCGGGAAGTAGCGCCGGATGTCGGCGAAGAGCGCGCGGTCGGGGCATGCGAAATAGTGAGGGTCCTCCGCGAGCCGAGACATCGTGTGTTCGCACTCCGAGAGCACGGCGCGGCGGTACTCGAGCTGCGTGCCCTTGCTCGCGTAGGGGTCGATCAGGTCTTTGATCGAACGGTAGATCGCTCGCGAGTATTGATACATACACGAGCGCAGCTGTGCGATGTGATCATCCACCGAATCTGCCGACTCTCTCCTGGGATCCCTCTTGCGGGGCGAAAAAGAGGCGAAGCGTGCGCTTGGCAACGGGGAGTGTAGCGCCTTTTGCCCGATGTTACAAAGTCGGAGGGGAGGTCGCCTATGCAGGCAACCCGATCAGGAAACGACGCGTCGCACCGCGGCCGTTCGTGCAAACGCTCTGGCAGCCTCGATCGCGCTGGTCGCCTCTGCTTCGGACGAGTAGATGCCAGTGAAGACGATCCAGTAGCCCGGGTGCAGGCTCGCGTACCTGGACGAATCGAGGACCCCGACCTGCGGAAGCCCGCGCGCGCGCGCTCTACGTGCTTGCGCGAGCGCGACCCGCCGGCCTCCGGATTGGGGAAGGGACGCGAGCGCGACCGTCCATCCGTCCTCGCCCTGAGGCCACTCCGAGATCGCTCCAGAGCCGGTGTCGCCGGGCGAAGGCAACGTGCTCGATTCGGGCGCCGTCGCGAACCCACCGGTTGCGGTGATCACCTCCGGGTCGCCTCGGGAACCGCCGGTCGCCGCCACCGCGGCAGCGGCTCCGATGAGCGCCACGACTCCCGCAGCAGCAGTGCGGAGGACCCAGCCCGACGCCGACTCCCTGCCCGTGACGAGTGTCGGCGCCGAGAGTCGGAACCCGCAGTCGAGGCAGTACTCCTGTCCCAGAGCAGCACGCTCGGCGCAGCGCGGACAGATGTTCATTCGGCTCCGTCGAAGGTGGCAGGCTCGGCGGACCGGCTCCCACCGACCCGCCGGCCGCACGTTGCGCAGAAGTGCGCGCCCAGGAGAAGCGGCGCTCCGCAGACGCACACGGCGCCTCCTCCACCTCGGCGAAGCCGCGCTGTTCCGTCGAGCAACGAGTCGATCTCCTGGACGCGCGCCTCGAGCGCAACCAGCTCTGCGCAGCGCTCCACCACCAAGCTTGCGTTGAACCGGTCGCGCTTGTACATCTCGAGCGCGAGCCCTCCCAGGTCACGGAGCCGCTCCTCGCGCATCTCGAGAAGCGCCTTGCGCTCGCGCTTGAGCTCCCGCGCCGGCGGCACCACGTACTCCGGGAGGGGCGGCCTGGTCGCTCCGATGCCGGGCTCGCTCTCGGTTCTCGCCATACGCAAACCCTAGAGCTGCAGGACGACGAGCCGCTCTTCGGTCATCTCGCGGATCGCGTAAGCGGGGCCCTCGCGCGTGTTCCCCGAGTCCTTGACTCCGCCGTAGGGCATCTGGTCGGCACGAAACGTCGGTGCCTCGTTCACCGTGACTCCGCCGAACTCGAGCTCGGCGGCCGCGCGCAGCGCCGACTTCAGGCTGCTCGTGAAGATGCCTGCCTGCAAGCCAAAGCGTGTGCCGTTGGCCAGCGCGAGCGCCTCGTCGAGCGTGTCGTAGGGGGTCACCGTGCAGAGGGGTCCGAAGACCTCCTCGCACGACACCATCGCGTCGGGTGGCGCGTCCGCGACCACCGTCGGGCGGAGCAACTCGCCCTCGAGCGTCCCGCCCGAGAGCACCCGCGCGCCGCGGGACGTCGCGTCCTCGATCCAGGCGAGCAGGCGATCGCGCTCGGCTTGGGCGATCAACGGTCCGACGTCGGTTTCCTCGTCCGCGGGATCGCCGACGTGAAGCGCCTCCACGCGAGGCAGGAAGCGCTCGAGAAATGCGTCGTACGACTCGCGCTCGACGTAAATCCGCTGCACCGAGATGCAGCTCTGGCCGGCGAAGGAGAAGGCGTTCGCGGCGAGGCGCGCGGCCGCGTCCTCGAGGTCTGCGTCGGCTGCGACGATGACCGGCGTCGCGTTGCCGAGCTCGAGGTTCACGCGTTTGCGCGCCGCTCGCTCGCGGAGCTTCCAGCCGATCGGGACGGAGCCCGTGAAGGTGATGAGCTTCACGCGCTCGTCCTCGACGAGCACGTCGCCGATCTCTCCTGCGGGCCCGCAGACGACGTTCAGCCAACCGGGAGGGAGGCCGGCTTCCGTCTCGAGCTCGGCGAGGAGCAAGGCCGAGAGAGGCGTCTGCGACGCGGGCTTCAAGACGACGGCACAACCCGCGGCGAGCGCGGGGGCGATCTTGTGCGCGACGAGGTTGAGCGGGAAGTTGAACGGCGAGATGGCGGCGACGATGCCGATCGGGACGCGGAGCGTCAGCGCGAGCTTGCCCACGCCGGCCGGTGATGCTTCCATCGGGACAGCGTCGCCCGCGAGCTTGCGCGTCTCGACCGCGGCCATCGTGTAGGTGGAGACCGCGCGGGCGGCCTCGACCCGGGCAGCTTTCATCGGCTTCCCGGCCTCGGCGGAGATCGTGCGTGCGGCCTCGTCGGCCCGCTCTGCGAGCAGCGCGGCCACGCGGTCGAGGACTGCCGCCCGCTCATGGGCGGCGATGGGCTCTCGCATGGCCTGCTCGGCTGAGTCCAACGCCTGGCGGGTCTCCGCCGCACCCGCCTTCGCGACGCGTCCCACGAGCGAGCCGTCGTAGGGCGACGAGACCTCGATCCACTTGCCCGTCTCCACCCATTGGCCGCCAATGAGGAGTCTGCGCTCGGTCGCGGTTGTCGCCATGGCGTGAGTGTAGTGGGCACCAAGATCCTGGAGATTCGGGACGTTCGCTTCCCGACTTGCCGTGTCGTTGCGACCGCATGACAAGGCCTGCTGAAAGGCGTTCCAGGATCCTGGCGCCTCTATGCTGTCGTCGATGGCTAGGGACGCGTACATCGTCGATGCCGTCCGCTCGCCGATCGGGAGACGGAACGGCTCACTGTCCGAGATCCGCGCGGACGAGCTCGCTGCGCAGGTCCTGAACGGCCTCGTGCAACGCGTCGACGTCGAACCGGGCGAGATCGAGGACGTGCAGATGGGCTGCGTGACCCAGGTCGGCGAGCAGGCGCTGAACGTCGGTCGAGGCGCGGTCCTGGTTGCCGGCTGGCCTGAGACCGTGTCTGCAACGACGGTCGACCGGCAGTGCGGCTCGTCGCTCCAGGCGGCGTTCAACGGGGCCTCGGCGATCCAGGCCGGACACCTCGACCTCGTCGTCGCTGCCGGCATCGAGCACATGACCCGCGTTCCGATGGGCTCGAACCTCGGCGACGCGGGGTGGGGGGCGGTCAACGAGAAGATCGGCGAGCGCTGGCCCATCGTCCCGCAGGGAATCTCTGCCGAGGTCATTGCGGAAGAGTGGGGGCTCACCCGCGAGGCGCTCGACGAGTACTCGCTCGAGTCGCACCGCCGTGCCGTCGCAGCCACCGACGAGGGCAGGTTCGAGAACGAGATCGTGCCGATCGAGGTCGGCGCCGGCGGCGCGGTCGTTCTCTTCGCCGTGGACGAGACGCCGCGTCGCGACACGTCGCTCGAGAAGCTCGCCTCCTTGCAGCCGGCGTTCAAGGCGGACGGCGTGATCACCGCCGGGAACTCGAGCTCGATCGTCGACGGGTCGGCCGCCATGCTCCTCGCGAGCGGCGAGGCAGTGGGGCGGTTGGGGCTCGAGCCTCGCGCCCGCTTCGTCTCGTTCGGGCTCTCCGGAGTCGATCCGTACCGAATGCTGCACGGGAACCCGGAGGCTTCCGCGCGGGCGCTCGCCAAGGCCGGACTCGGTTGGGACGACATCGCCGTGATCGAGGTCAACGAGGCGTTTGCGTCGGTCGTCCTCCAGTTCCTGGCGGACACCGGCCTGCGGGAACGCTGGAAGGAAGGCGACGTCAATCCGAACGGCGGCGGCATCTCGCTCGGACATCCACTTGGAGCGACCGGCGCGCGGATCACCGCGACGCTCCTGAACGAGCTAGATCGCCGGGAAGCGCGCTACGGGATCGCGACGATGTGCATCGGCCAGGGGCAGGCGATCGCCGCCGTCCTCGAGCGGATCTGAGCGATTCTTCGAGCGATCAGCGCTGCTGATCAACAGACCGATTGTCTCGACTGGCGCTGATCAAAGGCGCGGGGCCATGATGACCCCATGTTCGGATTCATCCTCATCGCGGCAATCGTGCTTCTGGCACCGCTCGCATACTTCGCCGGCGTCGATTCGCGCGTCGACGAGGTCGAGCGTCGTCGGCGCCACGGCGGCTGACGACGATCGACACCCAAGCGGACGCACGCGGATAGGATCGCGCGCGGCATGACCGTCGCGGAGATCCGCCGGATCGGAGTCGTCGGGCTCGGCGCAATGGGCGCGGGTATCGCCCAGCTCGCCGTCGAGGCCGGTTACGAGACCGTCGGCCGCGAGGTGACCGACGAGCTCGGGCTCGAGGCCCGCGAGCGGATCGCCCACTTCCTGCAGCGAAAGGTCGACAAGGCGAAGCTCGCTGCGGATGCGCGCAAGCACGCACTCGGACTGCTCACGCTGACCACCGACCTCGCCGACCTCGCGGCCTGCGACCTGGTCATCGAAGCGATCGTCGAAGACCTTCCTGCAAAACTCGCGCTGTTCTCCGAGCTCGAGGGCATCGTCCGAGCCGACAGCATCCTCGCGACGAACACGTCGGCCCTCTCGGTGACCGAGATCGCCGCGGCGGTGCAGTCGCCCGAGCGCGTTGTCGGGATGCACTTCTTCAACCCCGCCCCGCTCATGCCGCTCCTCGAGATCGTGAGGGCCGAGTTGTCGTCCGACGAGGCAGTCGAGGCCGCGTACGCCGTCGGCGAGCGAATGGGAAAGCGGCCAATCCGCTGCCACGACACGCCGGGGTTCGTCGTCAACCGGGTCCTGATCCCGCTCTTGAACGACTGTCTGCGCGTGCTCGACGAGGCGCGCGTGTCGCCCGAGGATCTCGATACCGCCATGACGGCCGGTGCCGGCTGGCCGATGGGCCCGTGCACGCTCGTCGACCTCGTCGGGATCGACGTACACGTCCACGCGTCCGAGGCGTTGTACGAGAAGCTTCGCGAGCCGCGGATGGCG
>DATFEK010000146.1:0-3634 GCA_035251305.1 Gaiellaceae bacterium
AGGGCGGCGACCCGGACCCCGGCGCGCTTCCCCGTGCTCCCGTCGTCCGCGAGGTGCTCGCGCCTCGGTCGGGCGTCGTGACCCGACTCTCCGCGCTCGAGATCGGAGTCGCGAGCGTCGAGCTTGGCGGCGGCCGGAGGACGAAGGACCAGGTGATCGATCACGCAGTCGGCGTCGTATGCAGCGCGAAGCGCGGCCAGACAGTCGAGGAAGGCCAGGTGCTCGCGGACGTCCACGCGCGTGACGACGAGTCGGCCACACGCGCCCTCGAGTCCGTGCTCGGCGCCTACGAGATCGGCGACGAGGCGCCACCCGTCCACGGCATCGTTCTCGACGTCATCGCGTAGCCGGATACCGTCGGGACGTGCCCGAGCTTCCCGAGGTCGAGACCATCCGCGCACAGCTCGCGCGACGCCTCGAAGGGAGGACGTTGACCCGGGTCGAGATCCTCGATCCGCGACTGACGCGGCCTTACGACCTGTTCGAGGTCACCGAGGAGCTCGAGGGAGACCTCGTCTCGGCTGTCGAGCGGCGTGGAAAGTACCTCCTCCTGCGGCTCGAGAGCGGCCTTGTACTCCTCGTCCACCTGCGTATGACGGGGAGCTTCGGGTTCACGCCGACGACCCACGAGCGCGCGGTGCTCGAGCTCGACGACGGCTCGCGGCTCGCGTACCGAGACGTGCGCCGGTTCGGGACGTGGCTCGTGCTCGAGGACGGAGACCTCGACCCGTACCTGGCGGCGAAGAACGGCCCGGAGCCGCTCGGACCGCGCTTCACCTCCACATGGCTCGGCGCGAAGCTCGCCCGACGGCGCGCGCCGCTCAAGGCGGTTCTCCTCGACCAGCGCGTCGTCGCGGGCCTCGGGAACATCTACGCCGACGAGGCCCTCTGGCGTGCTCGCGTGAGCCCGCTGCGGGCGGCGAACGGCCTCCAGCCAGACGAGGTCGCCCGCGTGCACCGGGCGATCCGCATCGCGCTGCGGACAGGGATCGAGCGCCAGGGCTCGACGCTCCGCGACTACGCGACCCCGGACGGCGCAGAGGGCTCGATGCAGGACGCGTTTCGCGTCTACGGCCGGGACGGCAAACCGTGCCCGCGCTGCCGTACGACGATCGCGAAGGCGCGCGCCGGCGGGCGGGGAACCTGGTTCTGCCCTCGTTGCCAACGGTAGAGCTCGTGGCGTACGATACGAGCATGTTGGCGACCGAGCTTGCGTGCTCGCAATGTGGACGCGAGGCGCCGAGCGATCGCGAGGAGCTGACCTCGTGGCGCCACGGCGAGGTCGCGCTCGAGGGCGCGATCGGCGAAGGGCTTCTCCTCTGCCCGGACTGCGACGCCGAGGATCGCGACCGCGCCTTCGAGGAGGGCGAGGGAGGCTAGCGCGCGGGACACCTCGTGGCTCAGAGCCACAAAGACCGGGTGCCTGCCTACACTGGCTGGATGGGGCGGACGTACAAGACGGAGGCGGTGGTGCTCCGGTCGTTCCGGTTCGCGGAGGCCGACCGCGTGCTCCATCTGTACACGGCCGACCGCGGACGTGTCGGCGCTGTCGCCAAGGGCGTGCGGAAGACGAAATCGCGCTTCGGCGCGCGCCTCGAGCCCTTCTCGCATGCGGAGCTCCTGCTCCACCAGGGCTCGGGCGAGCTGCATACGATCACCGGCGCCTCGCTCGTCGACGCGCACCGGCCGACCCGCGAGGACGCGTACCGCCTCGCGGTCGGGCTCGTCGGCGCCGAGGCGATGCTGCGCCTGTTCGTCGAGGAGGAGCGCAACGAGCGCGCGTTCGAGGCGCTGACACGCTTCCTCTCGGCTGTGGACGACATCCCGCCCGGGCTCGACGGCCGCGCGGCTCTCGATCCGCTCGCTCTTGCCTTCCAGCTCAAGCTGCTCTGGCTCTCGGGATACGTTCCTCAGCTCGAGAGCTGCGTCGAGTGCGGCTCGGTAGACGAGCTCGTCGGCTATCTCCCGAGGGCCGGAGGCGCCGTCTGCTCTGCGTGCGCCCCGGCCGAGACGGTGGGGTTGTCGCCCGACGGTTTCCGCGGCATCCATGCTCTTCTCTGGAGCCCTCTCGCCGACGCCCGCGACCTCGTGGACGGGCAGCGTGCTCCGCGAGATGCACTTGCCGTCGTCGTCGCGGCGTACGAGTTCCACGGCGGCTTTCGCCTGCGCACGCTGACGGCGTGAGGCGCGACCTCGGCGAAGGGTACGAGCTCGACGACGACCCTGACAGAATCGACCGCGACGCCGTTCATCGCTACCTGAGCGAGGAGTCGTACTGGGCAAAGGGGCGGTCGCGCGACGTTCAGGACGAGCTGATCGACGGTGCAGCACGCGTCGTCGGCCTCTACCACCGCGGGGCGCAGGTTGGCTTCACACGCACGCTCTCGGACGGCCACGCTCAGTCGTATCTCGCCGACGTCTACGTGCTCGAGGAGCACCGCGGCCGCGGACTCGGCGTCGAGCTCGTCCGCTTCTCCGTCGACGACGGCCCATTCGCCCACACGAAGTGGTTCCTGCACACGGAGGACGCTCACCACCTGTATCGGAAGTTCGGCTTCGCCGAGCCGGGGGCGAGGGCGCTCGAGCGCTGGAGCCGCTAGGTGGGGGCCAGAACGGGGAGGCCAAGCGCTTCCGCCGCGCGAGTCATGCGCATGTCGTACGTCACGACCGCCTCGAGCTCGTCACCGAGCTCGAGCGCGGCCGCGAGATGGATCGCGTCGAGGCTGCGCAAGGGTCCCATGAGCTCCCCGGCAAGGTCGAGGAGCTCGTCGTCGAGCTGAATCAGCTCGACGTCCGCCAACAGCCGGCGCGCCTTGTCTTCCACATCTCGCCCCTTTTGTCTGGCTGCCCGCACGATCTCGACGCGAGCGAGATTGCACGAGACGAGCAACTCGTCTGCGGCGAGTGCATCCTCCAGCGCAGCGCTCTGCTTCTCCTCCGCAACCAGCTTCACCAGTGCGGACGAGTCGAGGTACTTCGCGCGCTTACCGCTCGTCGGCACGGAGCTCTTCGAGGATGACGCTGAGAGGCTTCTCGCCCGGTTCGAGCTTCAGGGGCGGGCCGAGATCTTTCCAGGAGCCCTTCGCTGGACGGATACGGCCGCTCGCCTTCAGCTGCTCGATCCTGCTGGTGGGCGCCGGGATCGGCGAGAGGTAAGCGACAGGCCGGCCGCGATCCGTGATCTGAATCGGCTCTCCCCGCTCCTCGACGAGCCGGAGGTAGCGGCTCGCGTTCTGCCGCAGTTCGCGAATGCCGATCGAGATGGTCATGTGCTACTTATAGCACATACTCTCACCCCGTCTTGGGCGTCTTCCAGTCCTGCGCGAGCTTGTCGAGCACGATTGCGCGCGCGCCTGCGATCGCGATCCGTTCCTGCGCGAGCGAGTCGCGATCGCGGATCGTGAGGGTGTCGTCCTCGAGCGTCTGCTCGTCGATGGTCAAGGCGTAGGGCGTCCCGATCTCGTCCTGGCGCCGGTAGCGCCGACCGATCTGCCCCGAGTCGTCGTACTCGGCGACGACGGCTCGGCGAAGCTCCTCGTACAACGCCCTCGCCTTCGAGACCATGTCCTCGTTCCGGGGGATCAGCGGGAGCACGGCGGCCTTGACGGGAGCGAGGGCGGGGTGGAGTCGCAGC
>DATFEK010000152.1:0-5481 GCA_035251305.1 Gaiellaceae bacterium
CTCGCCGTCGGTCTCAAGATCTACCAGGCGTATCGCGAGCTCATGGACTCCGACCGCTGGCAGCGCCTGAAGAACTCCGGCGCCCGGATGCAGCGACTGCTCTGGGCCTCGACCAGCACGAAGGACCCGAAGGCTCCCGACACCCTCTACGTCCACTGCCTCGGCGCGCCCTTCACGATCAACACGATTCCCGAGGCGACGCTCCGGGCGTTCTACGACCACGGCCACGCCGGGAAGCCGATGCCGACGGACGGCGGGAACGCCGACGAGACGCTCGCCGCCCACGCTGCCGCCGGCGTCGACGTCGACGCGCTCGCCGCGAAGCTGCAGTCGGACGCGGCTACGAGCTTCGTCGACTCCTGGAACGACCTCATGTCGATCATCGACGAGCAGTGCACGGCGCTCACCGCGTGAGCCTGGAGGAACCAAGACGACCATGACCGAGACCAGCACGACGCCACTCCGGGAGCGCACGGCCTGGAACGCGCTCGAGGCCCACCACGCCGAGATCCGCGACCTCCACCTGCGCGACCTCTTCGCGGAGGACCCGGCCCGGGGCGAGCGCCTCACCGCCGCAGGCGCCGGCCTCTACCTCGACTACTCGAAGAACCGGATCACGGACGAGACGATCCGGCTCCTGCTCGAGCTGGCTCGAGAATCAGGGCTCGCCGAGCGGACCGCCGCGATGTTCCGCGGCGATCGGATCAACGTCTCCGAGAACCGCTCCGTGCTCCACGTCGCGCTGCGCATGCCGAAGGGAACGTCGCTCGTCGTCGACGGAGTGGACGTGGTCGCGAACGTGCACGAAGTGCTCGACCGGATGGCGGCCTTCTCGGACCGCGTGCGCTCGGGCGAATGGAAGGGCCATACTGGCAAGGCGATCCGGAACGTCGTCAACATCGGGATCGGAGGCTCGGACCTCGGTCCCGTGATGGCGTACGAGGCGCTCCGTCATTACGCGCGGCGCGACCTCACATTCCGCTTCGTGTCGAACGTCGACTCCATCGATTTCGCCGAGGCGACGCAGGACCTCGCTGCCGACGAGACGCTCTTCATCGTCTCGTCGAAGACGTTCACGACCCTCGAGACGATGACGAACGCGCATACCGCGCGCGCGTGGGCACTCGCTCGACTCGGCGACGAGGCGGCGATCGCGAAGCACTTCGTCGCCGTCTCGACGAACGCAAACGAGGTGACGGCGTTCGGCATCGACACGGCCAACATGTTCGGCTTCTGGGACTGGGTCGGCGGCCGCTACTCGATGGACTCCGCGATCGGGCTCTCGACGATGCTCGCCGTCGGGCCAGACGGATTCCGCGAGCTGCTCGCCGGCTTCCACGAGATGGACGAGCACTTCCGCAGGACGCCGCTCGAACGGAACCTGCCCGCGCTCATGGGCCTGCTCAGCGTCTGGTACGGCGATTTCTTCGGCGCGCATACGTCAGGCGTGATGCCCTACAGCCAGTACCTGAAGCGCTTCCCCGCGTACCTCCAGCAGCTCACCATGGAGTCGAACGGCAAGCACGTCACGCTCGACGGCCGGCTCGTCGACTACGAGACGGGCGCCGTGTACTGGGGCGAGCCGGGGACGAACGGCCAGCACAGCTTCTACCAGCTCATCCACCAGGGCACGAAGCTCATCCCGGTCGACCTCATCGGGTTCGGGAAGACCCTGAATCCGATTCGCGACCACCACGACATCCTCATGTCGAACGTCTTCGCGCAGGCGGAGGCGCTCGCCTTCGGCAAGACCGAAGAGGAGGTGCGTGCAGAGGGAACGGCCGAGGAGGTCGTGCCGCACCGTGTCTTCGAGGGCAACCGTCCGACGAACGTGATCCTGGCGGAGAAGCTCACCCCTCATACCCTCGGCGCGCTCGTCGCGCTCTACGAGCACAGCGTCTTCACGCAGGGCACGGTCTGGCGGATCAACTCCTTCGACCAGTGGGGCGTCGAGCTCGGCAAGGTGCTCGCGAAGCGGATCATTCCGGAGCTCGAGTCGGAGGACGAGCCCGAGCTCGCCCACGATTCGTCCACCAACGCGCTCATCCGGCGGTATCGGTCGCTTCGATGATTCGCCTGGTGCTCTCGGACGTCGACGGGACGCTCGTGACGATGGACAAGGTGCTCACGGAGCGCTCCGTCGACGCCGTCCATGCGCTCCACGAGGCGGGCATCCACTTCGCCGTGACGAGCGGTCGCCCGCCGCGCGGGATGTCGATGCTCGTCGGGCCGCTCTCACTTCGAACGCCGCTCGCCGCGTTCAACGGCGGACTCGTCGTCGAGCCCGACATGAACGTCGTCGAGGAGCGAGGTGTCCCGGAGGACCTCGTGGCACCCACGATCGAGCTCCTCGAGGCGCACCACCTCGGCGTCTGGGTGTACCAGGGAGCGGACTGGCTCGTGCGCGATCGGGAGGGGCCACACGTCGCACGCGAAGCGCACACCGTGCAGTTTTCACCGACGGTCGTCGAGAGCTTCGACGGCAGGACCGCCCGCGTCGCGAAGATCGTCGGAGTGAGCGACGACTACGGAGCGGTCGCTGCCGCCGCGGGCGCGGCCCACGACGAGCTCGGCGACCACGTGTCAGCGGCGCGCTCCCAGCCGTACTACCTCGACGTCACGCATCCACAGGCGAACAAGGGGGGCGTGGTGAAGTTCCTGTCCGCGAAGTACGAGATCCCGGAGGACGACATCGCGACCATCGGAGACATGCCGAACGACGTGCTCATGTTCGCGCGCTCGGGCCTCTCGATCGCCATGGGCAACGCGGACCGCGAGGTTCAGCGGGCCGCCCGGCGGGTGACGACGACGAACGACGAGGACGGCTTCGCGAACGCCGTCCACCGGTTCATCCTGAAATCCCACTGAGAGGAGCCTCACATGGCGACGGACACCCCCATGCAACTCGGAATGGTCGGCCTCGGTCGGATGGGAGCGGGCATCGTCCGGCGCCTGATGGGCGACGGGCATCGGTGCGTCGGTTACGACGTCTTTCCCGATGCCGTGAAGGCGCTCGAGGCCGACGGGGCGACGGGCTCGACATCGCTCGAGGATTTCGCATCCAAGCTCGAGAAACCACGCACTGTCTGGGTCATGGTGCCGGCGGGCGAGATCACGGACAAGACGATCCATGACGTCGCCGGAGTGCTCGAGTCGGGCGACGTGATCATCGACGGCGGCAACACCTACTACCACGACGACATCCGCCACGCGACGGAGCTCCGCGAGAAGGGCATCCACCACGTCGACGTCGGAACGAGCGGCGGTGTCTGGGGATTCGAGCGCGGGTTCTGCCTGATGATCGGCGGCGAGGACGACGTGGTCGACCGGTTGAGCCCGTTGTTCGCCTCGATTGCCCCTGGAGTCGAGGCTGCGCCGCGGACCCCCGGCCGCACCGGAGAACCGAGCCAGGCCGAGCACGGCTACTACCACTGCGGGCCGAACGGCGCCGGCCACTTCGTGAAGATGGTGCACAACGGCATCGAGTACGGGCTCATGGCGGCGTTTGCCGAGGGCCTCAACATCATCAAGAACGCCGACGCGGGACTGCGGAAGCGCGAGATGGACGCCGAGACGGCTCCGCTCGCGAACCCCGAGTACTACCAGTACGAGATCGACACGACCGAGGTCGCCGAGGTCTGGCGACGGGGCAGCGTGGTCGGCGCCTGGCTCCTCGATCTCACGGCGCAGGCGCTGTACGAGTCGCCGAGCCTCGAGGAGTTCGCCGGCCGGGTCTCGGACTCCGGAGAGGGCCGCTGGACGTCCGTCGCCGCGATCGACGAGGGCATCCCGGCGCCCGTCCTCACAACGGCGCTCTACTCGCGCTTCACGTCGCGCGGCCTGGACGACTTCGCCGACAAGCTCCTTTCGGCGATGCGGAAACAGTTCGGCGGCCACGCCGAGAAGCCGTCGTGAGCCAGCTCGAGATCGAGATCTTTCCCGACGCGGCGGCCGTGGCCGAGCGGGGCGCCGAGCACCTCGCCGAGCGAGCACGTGCGGCAGTGGAGGATCACGGCCGCTTCACGTTCGCGGTCAGCGGCGGGCGCACGCCGTGGGCCATGTTCTCGCACCTCGCGGGGAAGATGCCGTGGGAGAAGGTGACGATCTACCAGGTCGACGAGCGCGTCGCTCCCCACGGTGACCCGGATCGAAACCTCACGCACCTCCGTGCGAGTCTTCCGCCGGGTGGAAGCGCCGACGTCCGGGCGATGCCCGTCGAGGCCCACGACCTCGAGGCTGCGGCTGCCGAATACGCTCAGATCCTCCCGGAAGCGCTCGACCTCGTCCATCTCGGACTAGGGCCGGACGGACACACCGCCTCCCTCGTTCCCGGGGACCCGGTGCTCGACGTCATGGATCGAGACGTCGCCGTCACGGGCGAGTACCAAGGTCGTCGACGGATGACGCTGACCTACCCCACGCTGAACCGCGCGCGGCGTGTGCTCTGGCTCGTCACGGGCGACGACAAGGTCGATGCTCTCGAGCGTCTACGGGCAGGCGATCGATCGATCCCGGCAGGCCACGTCAGCGCGGCGAACGCACTCGTCGTCGCAGACAGAGCTGCAGTAGGCGACTAGCCGTACGCTCGCTGTCGTCGGATCTCGACCTGGTCGCCGCGACCGATCAGCACGTCCGAGACCATCACCGCGGCGAAAAGCCCGTGCTCGACCACGCCGACGGTCGCGGCCAGCCTCGCCGCCAGCTCCTCGGGATCGTCGAAATCCCCCCTGTAGTCCGCGATGATGCCGCCGTCGGGGCTCCGAGGCACGTCACGGAGCTCGACCGGGCCCAGCCGGCGCAAGGTCGCCGCCAGCCCGTACTCGAGGAGCTCGAGCGGTACGGGTGGCGAGAGCCTGTCGACGAGCTTGTCGGAGGAGACGATCACGACGAAGCGATCCGCTGCCGCCGCGACGGCCTTTTCACGGGTATGGGCAGCGCCGCCACCTTTCACCAGCCACCCATCCGACGCAACCTGATCGGCGCCGTCGATTGCGATGTCGAGCCTGGGCAACGCATCTGCGCCATGGAACGATTCGACCCGCATGCCGAGCTCCCGCGCCGCCTGCTCGGTGCGCGATGACGTAGCCACGCAGCGCAGGTCGAGGTCTCGCCGAGCAAGCGCCGGCAGCAGGTACGCCACCGTCGAACCCGTGCCGAGGCCGACCAGCATTCCGTCCTCCACGAGCTCGGCTGCCGCCTCGGCGACGAGCCGCTTCTCCTGGTCGACGTTCACTGTTCGAGGACCCTAGCGACGCCGATCCGGGCTCGCCGCCGGCGAGGCCGAAACTAGGATGAGCTCGTGACGACGACCGAGCGCGAGGTGAAGCTGGCCGCTTCGCCGTCCTTTCGTATGCCGAGTCTCGAAGGACTCGCTGACGGAATCACTGCGTCACCCCGCGAGCCCGAGCGGCTGTCGACGACGTACTTCGACACCGACGATCTTCGGCTCGCGCGCTGGGGCGTGAGCGTCCGGCATCGGCA
>DATFEK010000163.1:0-16466 GCA_035251305.1 Gaiellaceae bacterium
GGGGTCGTTCCATTGCCGGCGGGCGGTCCCGTCCCCGTGCGGGAGCGGCAGCGGAAACTGGTCGAACCACGCGTACGGCCACGCGATCGACCTGAACCCACGCGAGAACCCTTACGTCGGTTGTGGCGCCGTGTACGACCCGTCGAGCCGGCCATACGTCGACCGGGCACGTCGCCGCAAGGGAATGGTGACGCCCGCGGTCGTGCGCGCGTTCAGGTCGATCGGGTGGGGCTGGGGCGGCGACTGGACGGGCGAGACGAAGGACTACATGCACTTCTCCGTCAACGGGCGCTAGCGCGGTCAGGCGCCGGGACGCCGCCCGGTACCGTCGCCGTGTGAGCCTGTCCGTCGTCGTTCGCGTCGCGCTGGTCGCGGTTGTCCTTGTCTGGATCCTCGGGCCCGATGATCTACGGAGGACGGTCCCGCTCTTCCTCGTCTTCGGCCTCGCCCTCGGGCTCGAGGTGCAGTTTCTCGTCAGTGCGCTCCGCGGCGGCTCACGGCATGTGCCCGACCGATCTCCGCAGGAGATCGATCGAGATCGCTACGGGTTCGAGCGCGAGCCGGACGAAATCGTCGTCGTCGAGGAGGGAGATTCCGAGACCTGGCTCGCGCTCTCGGAGGAGACGTACGACTCCGACGCCGACGGCGAGTTGCTCGAGCCGGAGCGGCGCGGCCGCTCGCCGGTGAATGGGTTTCTCGTCGGGCTCGGCATTCTCGCCGCGCTCGCCGCAGTGGCCTGGGTCGTCGAGAGCCGCACGGGCTGGAGCTCGCTCGACGGCAACGCGAGGCTCGCGGCTGCAGAGCGCTTCTCCGGCGAGGCGTCCAGGATCGCGCGGAAGCCGGTTTCGATCGGCTGCGACGAGGCGCGCGACTACGTCGGCTACGTCCAACACGCAGACGGCGTCGCGATCGTGGGAGGCGATCGCGCGTACATCACGCCCGAGATCTGCTTCGCGCTCTACCGCCTGGCGTTCGAGGACGATGTGAAGGGAAGCCAAACCGCTCGTGCGATCGCAGTCCTCGCTCACGAGGCCTGGCATCTTCGCGGTGAGAGCAACGAGGGAACGACAGAGTGCTACGCGCTCCAAACCGGGGTGGAGCTGGGCCGGCGCCTCGGCCTCTCCGACGACACCGCGCGGAGGATGATGCGGCTCGAGCTCACAGAGAACGCGCTTCGCGCCAGAGGCAGCTTCGAGTACCTGGTGCCTCCCGAGTGTCGCGACGGCGGGCGCCTCGACCTCGACCCGGACAGCTCGCACTTCCCGTAGCAGAGGCGGCTCAGCGTTTACGCTCGAGCATGATCGGCACGAGCTCCTCGGCCTCGGCCGCCACCGTGACATGGATTGCCGCCGGCTCGCGGATCCACGCGATCAAGCCTCGCGCCGTGAGGTCGTCGAGCACGTACTGAAACGCCTGCGCCTGCGCGCCCGATTCGTAGCGGCGGCGGACGTCGAACGCGTATCCGGTCGTGTGCAGGGAATAGCCGTGCGTGGCCTCGGGGTTCCCGTCGCGGAGGAGCTCCTGGTAGGTCTCGTCTCGTACCGTGCTCGTCACTTCGAGGGGCTGGGTCGCACGACTGATCTCCTGAACGCGTCCCGTCATGTACACGAGCAGGGCGAGGGCCTCTGCACGGAGGCCGCGGTAGAGCTCTTTCGGCTGGCCGAGCCGCGACGCCAGCTCACCCATCGTACGATCGACAGCGAACCCGAGACGTTCCGGCTCGTCCGGGAGCGGTTGCAGGCTGTGTGCGTCCCAGGACCGCTGGACGTCCACCGGATCGGCGAAGCGCTCCGTCTCCGCGGGTGGGTGCAGCACCTCCTCGTGACTCGCCTTCGCGCGGTGCAGGAGGTCGAGCTCTTGCAACAGCTCGGGGTCGTCGCGGAAGAGGCGCATGATCTCCCGCGCGGCCAGCACACGCCAGTAGTAGGTCGGCGAATCGTCGCCGAGCCGTGCGAGGAGCGCGTGGGCGGACCCGTTTCGGTCGGGTGCAGTGTCGAAGAAGACGCGAGGCCAGGAGAGGTCTTCCTCCTCGACCAGGTCGGGCAGGTAGACGTCGGCTGGAGCGCTCGCGTACGCGCGCAGGACGTTTGTCAGGTTCCCGATCCCCATGTGGTACGAGACGACGGCCAGGTCGTCGCGGCCGAGCCGTTCCTTGGCGGCCGCGAGGTAGCGAACGGTGCCGGCGAGCGCTTGCTCGGGGTCGAAGCGGGTGTCGACGGCACGCCGAAGCTCGCGGAGACGCTCGGCGCGTGCGGTGTCCCCGCGCCGCTCGGCGGCCGCGATTCTCAGTGTCAGCCTGCGGCTCGCATCCAGGTCGATGTCCATTCCGAGGAAGTTCTGCGCCGTCTCGGCCAGGATCTGGGTCAAGCCGGACGCCCCGGCCGGGTCGTCGCCGGCGATCACGTCCGGTCGCCCGCCGCTTTCGAGGAACACGATGGCCTCGACGAGATCGGCGTCGAAGCCGCTATCGGCGACGGCGTCCTCGACGAGCTGGCGGTACGAGTCGGTTCGTCGTGCCGTCGCGGTGACGCCGCCCGGGCTCTTGGCGTAGAGGGGCTGGCTGAGGCCGAGCGACGCACGCCGCTCGAGCTCCTCCTCCTTCGAGTCGTCGTAGGCCAGTACGTCGATCTCGACGACGTCCTCGCGCGCGACGAGGACGGACGTCGATTCGGCGCCGTCGAGCGGCCACGCGACCATGAGCACGAGCGCCGCGGCCAGGGCAACGAGCGCCGCGAAAACTGCGAGCCGTCGACGTCCAACGGATCTGCGGTCGCGGCGGTCGGGCGGTCGAGTGGGCAAGATTCCGATCCCGGAATGCTCGCATGAGGGATTCACGCCGTCTGGTGGTTCGCCGCGGCTCTCTGGAACCGTCAGCTGGCGGGGACGAGCGGCTCGCTACGGCCAGAGCGGTGGCCGGGTGTCGATTCGCTCTAGCGCGTGCCAGTCGGCGCGCGCGGGTGCGAACACGTCGATCACGACTGCCCCCTCCGGGCCCGTATGCACCTCGTGCGGCGTCAACGACGGAATACGCCACGTTCCGCCCGGGCCGAGGTCTCGCACCTCATCGCCCACGCGGAACGAGAGCGAGCCAGAGAGGACGATCCCGAGCTGTTCGTTCTCGTGGCTGTGCTCGGGCACGACGCTGTCGGGATCGAGCTCGATCACGGCGAGGCTGAGGCGGTCGCCTTCGATGGCACGCGCGATCACGCCCTCCCAGACCTTGAGCGGTCGGATGCCACTCAGCTCGTCGAGGGCGCCCATGCACGCAGGCTATCCGTCCGCCAAGCGTCACGTCGACGCGCTCGAGCCTGCGTCGCGCTCCTAGGACAGGTCTAGGGTTTGCGTGGCCGTGGAGCCCTTCGTCCCGAAGCCGATCTCCGCCCGAACCTTCAGCGAGACCCGCCGGATCCGCCTCTCCGAGATGGACGCCGAGGGCCGCTTGCGCCTCGACTCGATCGCCCGGTACCTGCAGGACGTCGCCATCGACGACGTCGACGAGACCGGATGGGGTGCTCCTGAGCACCTCTGGGTCCTGCGCAGCATCCGCATGCAGGTTCTGGCGCCGTCGCTCGACGACAGCGAAGTGGAGCTCACGACGTGGTGCAGCGGCTCCGCGACGGTCGCGGCGGGCCGGAGGATGTCCCTGGTCGGCGACCGAGGCGGAAGGGTCGAGGTCGACAGTGTCTGGATCCACCTCGGGCCGGACGCCCGGCCCGCCCGGATCGAGGGCTTCGGCGTCTATGCGGAGTCGGCCGGAGATCGGACTGTCTCGACGCGACTCGAGCTTCCCGGTCCTCCTGCCACAGCCCGACGCCTCCCGTGGGAGACGCGGGCCTCCGACATCGACCTCTTCGGACACGTGAACAACGCGGTGTACTGGCAGGGTGTCGAGGGACGTCTACATGATGCAGGCATCGATCCTCGCGCCTCGCTCGACGCGCGACTCGAGTACCGGCACGCAGTCGATCTGGGCGAGGCGGTCGAGCTTGCGGAGTTCTCCGAGGACGGCGGGTACGGGGTCGCGTTCGTCACGGAGGACGTCCTGAAGGCGGTCGCGCTCGTTCAGCGCATGTAATCGATTCTTAGCGCGCTTTCAGGGTGCGTCGCTAGCCTGGCCGGATGGAGGACGGTGCTCGTCTCTCGCGCCGGGCGTCCCTCGCGAAGCTCGGCGGGCTTCTCGCCGGGGCGGTAGCCGTCGGCGGGTCGAGGGTCGCCGACTCGATCGGGGCGACGAACGCCGACGCGCAGGGCGACGGCCCGGCCGCCGTGGCCTCCGGGGCCGTAGCGTGCGTCCTTGCCCCCGAGCAGACGGAGGGTCCGTACTACCTCGACGACGCGAGGGTTCGCAGGAACATCACCGAGGGGAAGGCAGGTGTCCCCTTGGCGCTCCGGCTCACCGTCGTCGATGCGTCGAGTTGCAAGCCGATCAAGGGCGCGGCCGTGGACGTCTGGCACTGCGACGCCGGCGGCGTGTACTCGGGCACGAGCGTCCAGGGCACGGAGAACGACCGCTTCCTGCGCGGTGTCCAACGAACCGACGCGAGGGGTGTCGCGCTCTTCCGCACCGTCTATCCAGGTTGGTACCAGGGTCGGACGGTCCACATCCATGTCATGGTTCACATCGGCGGAAACGTCGTACACACGGGCCAGCTCTACTTCCCCGACGCTCTGACGGACGCGGTCTACAGGCGGAGCCCGTACAACCGTCGTCCCAACCGCGATCCGCGCAACGCGGGCGACAGCGTCTACCGAAACGGCGGCAGGCGCTCCACCCTGAAGCTCGCGAAGAGCGGCTCGGGTTACACGGGCCGCATCACCATGGGTGTCGTGCGTTCGTAGAGGACGCCGACCCGTGGAGAGTGCTTCACCGCGCTCTTACCCAAAACTCAGTCGCACGTGCTTTCGTATATGTCTCCAAGCCGACAGAAGGGGCCCGATATGACCGAGCACGACCCGGCGAACGCCGGTCCATCCCCGCAAGAGGCCAAGGAGCAGCTCGAGCAGGCGCTGTTCGAGATCCGGCGGATCATCGCTGGTCAGGACGCGATGCTCGAGCGGGTGCTCGTCTGCCTGCTGGCCCAAGGGCATCTCCTGATCGAAGGGGTCCCGGGCCTCGCGAAGACGCTGACGATCAAGACGACGGCCGGTGTCCTCGGGGGCAGCTTCGCGCGTGTGCAGTTCACGCCCGACCTCGTTCCGTCCGATCTCGTCGGCACCAGGATCTACCGCGCGGGTGACGGCACGTTCGACACCGAGCTCGGCCCGGTCTTCTGCAACTTCCTCCTCGCGGACGAGATCAACCGGGCCCCGGCGAAGGTCCAGTCGGCGCTCCTCGAGGTGATGCAGGAACACCAGGTGACGATCGGTCACGAGACGTACCCGGTCCCCGACCCGTTCCTCGTCATGGCGACTCAGAACCCGATCGAGTCCGAGGGCACATACCCGCTGCCGGAGGCGCAGATCGACCGCTTCATGCTGAAGGTCCTGATCGGATACCCGCAACACGACGAAGAGCTCACCGTCGTCCAGCGCCAACTCGTCGAACATCCGGAGCTGCGGCAGGCGCTTTCACTCGACGAGCTGAAGGCGCTTCAGCGGGCGGCCCTCGACATCTACGTCGACCCGTCGCTCGTGAGCTACGCAGTAGACATCGCGACCGCGACGCGGGAGCCGGCAGCTCATGGTTTGCCCGATGTGGCGAGCTACGTCTCGTACGGTGCCAGTCCGCGAGGCCCGATCAGCCTCGTGCAGGGCGCCCGAGCGCTGGCACTGATCCGGGGCCGCGAGTACGCGCTGGTGGAGGACCTGCAGGCGCTCGCCCGCGACGCGCTCCGCCATCGTCTCGTGCTCTCGTATCAGGCGCTCGCCGAGGAGGTGAGCCCCGACGCCATCCTCGACCAGGTGCTTGCTGCCGTGCCGGTCCCGCAACTAGATCTCGCTCGCGTGACGGCCGCATGAACGCTCGGCTTCGGCTCGCGTTCGCCAGCGGAGAAGATTCCCCATGAAGTCGGCGAGCGCACTGCTCCCACGCCCGACCCCGGCGCGACCCGGCCCCGGGCCGATGCCGGAGGGGCTCCTGCGTGCGCTCGACGTCACGATCGGGAGGAGGGTCGAGGGTCAGCTCGCCGGAGACTTCCGCTCGAACCTGCTCGGAACCGGCTCCGAGCTGGCGATGGTGCGTCCGTATGTCCCCGGAGACGACGTCCGCCGGATCGACTGGAACGTCACCGCACGCACCGGCGAGCCGCATGTCCGCGTGGATCTCGCGGAGCGCGTGCTCGTGACCTGGCTTGTACTCGACACGTCTCCGTCGATGCAATTCGGGACCGCCGATCGCCGCAAGGCGGATGTCGCAGAGGGTGTCGCCGTGGCGCTCGGGCATCTCGCGACGCGCCGCGGGAACCGGCTCGGCGTCGTGACCTTCGGCGGCGAGAGGTCGCGTGCGCTTCCGCCACGCCAGGGTCGAGCAGGTCTCGTGGGGCTGCTCGCCGCGCTGAGAAGCGAGCAGGGCGAAGGCGGTGAGGGAACGCCGTCTCTCGCGCGAGCGCTCGGGCGAACGAGTGCTCTGGCGCGCCAGAAGTCGCTCGTGGTCGTCGTCTCCGACTTTCGCGGGCCGTTCGACTGGAGGGGTTCACTTCTCGACCTCGCAGGCCGCCATGACGTGGTGGCGGTCGAGATCCGCGACCCACGCGAGCAGGAGCTTCCCAACATCGGCCTGCTCTGGCTCGTCGATCCCGAGACCGGCCGGCAGCTGCGTGTCGACACGCGGAGCCGGCGCCTCCGCGAGCGGTTTGCGGTCGCGGCCGCCGCCGAGCGCGGCGGAGTCGCACGGACGTTCAGCTCGGTCGGGGTCCGGCATGTCGTTCTCTCGACGTCGGGAGACTGGCTTCGCACCCTCGTCGTCTTCCTGCGGAGGAGCCGCTCGTGAGCTTCACGTGGCCCCTCGTCCTGACGGCGCTTGCAGCACTCCCGTTGCTCGTGGCCGTGTACATCGACCTGGATAGGCGGCGTGTCGCCTCGCAGGCGAGGTTCGGAAATCCCGATCTCCTTCCGAACGTGATCGATCGCGCGCCCGGTCGGCTGCGCTACCTGCCGGTCGTCCTCCTGCTGTGCGCACTGGGCGCGATGATCGTCGGGGTCGCGCGCCCGCACGCAACCGTGAGCGTTCCCCGCGAGGAGGCGACCATCATCCTCGCGCTCGACGTGTCGCGATCGATGAAGGCCACGGACGTCGAGCCCACCAGGCTCGACGCGGCCCGCGCAGCCGCCAAGGCCTTTCTGGCCGAGGTACCCGAGAAGTTCCGCGTCGGGGTCGTCTCCTTCGCGACCCGCGCAGCGGTGGGCGTGGCTCCCACGGAGGATCGCGCCCTCGTCGAGACCACCCTCGACACGCTCATTCCGGGCGAGGGCACGGCAATCGGAGATGCCGTTGCTCTCTCGGTACAGGTCGGACAACCCCAGGGGCAGACCGAGGAGCCGCCGCCTCCCAGGGCGATCCTGCTCATCTCCGACGGCGCGAGAGACGGTGGCCGCGTCGAACCGGCCGACGCCGCGCGCACGGCCAAGGAGCGTGGCATTCCCGTGTACTCCGTCCTCGTCGGCACGACCGAGGGCGTGATCGAGGAGACGTTGACAGGCGGCCTCCGCCGGATCATCCGCGTGCCTCCGAGTCCCCAGACTCTTCAGCAGATCGCGACGGCGACGGGCGGCGAGTTCTTCGCTGCGGCGAACCCCGACGAGCTGGGCCGCGTGTACGAGGAGCTCGGATCCCGGTTGGGCACGCGGGACGAGTCCCGGGAGATCACGGATTTCTTCGCGGCTATCGCGGCTGCGCTCCTGCTCGTAGCTGGCACGATCTCGGCACTTCTCTTTCGGAGGGTTCCGTGAGGATCGTGCGCGTAAGTGCCGTGTTCGTCGCTCTCGTCTCGGCGCTCGCGACGGCGTCGTCTGCAGGTGGTGCGAACGAGTGCGACGGGCTGATGGTTTGCGTCCCTGTCGCAGGTCCCTGGGTGGTCGTCCCGGTCTCGGGCGGAGTGCCTCGTCCTCGAGTCGAGTATCAGCTGACGTGTCCTCGGGGCCACGTCGTCGGTGGGCTCGACGCGCGGATCAGCGACCGCGCGATCGACGTCAATTTCCTGGGAACACTCGGCAGTCCGGTCAACCCCGGAATCAGCACGTCCCGTTCCGTCGTGTTCGTCGCCACGTACGTCGGCGCAGCAGCGCGCGCTCCGACCTTCAAGCCGTTCGTCGGCTGCATGCCTGCGGCGGGAGGAGGAGCACGCGTACCCACCTCGGCCAGCGCGTTCCCACCTGGGCGGCCGACGGCCAGACGCGTGAAGACGGTCCGAGTGCGGCCGGGGGAGACCACAATCAGACAGAGCTGTGCAGCTCGCGAGCGGCTCGTCGCCGCATCGCACGCGCTCGCCTTCGCGACACGCACTCCGCCGAGCGCGAGTCTGGTCGAGAGCCTGTCGGCCGGCCAGTCGGTCCGTGGCCGCGAGGTCGTCGTGACGGTGCGTGCTGACGCCGAGGTGGGCGACGTGCGGGCGGTCGTCCAGGTTCACGCCGTGTGTGCGGTCGTGCGGTGATCGGAGGGAGCCGCCGATGAGTTTCCGAAGCCCGTGGCTGCTGCTCGGACTGCTAGTGCTCGGGCTCGCCGTCCTCGTGTGGGTGCTCGCCGAGCGACGGCGCATGCGCTACGCCGTGCGCTACACGAACCTCGACGTCCTCGCGACGGTCGTCTCGGGGAGATCCTGGTTGAGGCTCGTCCCTCCGGCGCTGTTCCTTCTCGGGCTCGCGTCGCTGCTCGTCGCGCTGGCGCGGCCGGAGGTCGAGCGGATGCTCCTGGAGGAGCGGGCGACCGTGATTCTCGTCGTCGACACGTCGCGCTCGATGCAGGCCAAGGACGTCAGGCCAACCAGGCTCGGGGCTGCGCAGGAAGCGATCCGCCGGTTCCTCGACGATGCGCCGGACGGGCTACGCGTCGGCCTGGTCGTCTTCGCCGGCGATGCGCAAGTCGCGACGCCGCCGACGCGTGACCACCAGCTCGTCGAGACGGCAGTCGACGAGATCGACCACTTCCTCGTCTTCGGCGGCACCGCGATCGGAGACGCGCTGCGGACCGCCGTCGAGCTCGGCCAGCAGTCGACGGGCGAGCCGCCTCCGGCGGAAGGCGAGATCGCCGCCGGCGAAACCGGGCAGGCGACGCGGACGCTGGCTCAGGCGGTCGGGTGCGTCGGGAAGAGCCCGGTATCGATCCTCTTCCTCTCCGACGGCGCTCAGACGCGCGGAGTCCTGCAGCCGCTCGAGGGCGCCGCGCTCGCGGAGGAGGCATGCTTTCCGGTTCACACGATCGCGCTGGGAACGCCCAGCGGCGTGATCGAGCGTGGCCCGTCCGGATTCGGGTTCGGTCAGGGGGGCAGTGGGCAGCTCATTCCCGTGCCGCCGGATCCCGTCACGCTTCGCGCAATCGCCGAGACCACGGGCGGCGAGTTCTCGGAGGCGCGCACCGCGGACGCCCTGAAGCGCACCTACGACAACCTGGGCTCACGGCTCGGCCGCGAACCCGGCATGACCGAGGTCACGTTCCTGTTCGTCGCAATCGCCGCCGGCCTCCTGCTCGTCGCGGGAATCTTCGCGACGTTTGTGTCACCGCGCCTTCCCTGATGCTTACACGGCGACGACCGTAAACGCCACGTCGACCCGGTCGTCACGTCCCGCGGGGTGCAGCGTGACCCTGAACGCTCCGCCGGCGGCGGGCTCGGCGGCTACGAGAACGTCGCCGGCAGCGCTACCCACGGCGCTCGCCCCGGCGACACCGACGAATCGTACCTCGAAGACGCCCGCCTCGACGCGACGTACCTGAACGGCCTTGCGGGTGCAGTTGAACCTGCGCGAGAAGAGGTTGCCGGCGCCCGTGAAGCGGTCGGGGATGTTCGCCATACCCGCGCTCGTGCCCGTCACGTGCGCGACGCCCCGCACGGCCCCGTTCGTGCAGCGCTGCTGTGCGGCCGACGGGCTCTGGATTCGCTCGCCGACGGCGAAAGCGGAGCCGCCGAGCGCGAAGAAGAGTGCGATGAGCCCGAGGGCGGTACCGGGTGTATGGGAGAGGGATCGGTTACGCATCATGGTTCTCCTTCCGAGTGCGGGACTTGGAGCTTCCGACGCAATGATCGCCCGACATGGCCGTTCATCGTGTTAGGAACTCTCGGGCTTGCCGCACGATAGGTTCCTGCGAATGTCGGACGGCACGGGCTCGCCGCGCTGGCGCTTGACGAGAACCCGCAGGCGACTCCTCGGGGCCGCGGGGACGATCGCGGTGGTCGTCGCCGTCTTCGTGTTCTTCCTCCCGCGTGTTGCGGACTACCGGGAGGTGCTGGACGTCGTTCGCGGGCTCGGCCCGCAGGACTGGCTTCTCCTGGTCGGAGCGACGCTGCTCAACCTTGCGACCTTCCCGCCTCCCTGGATGGCGGCTCTGCCGGGGCTCGGGTTCCGGCAGGCCCTGGCGATGACACAGGCGTCGACGGCCCTCGCGACCGTATCGCCGGCCGGCGCGGCCGTGGGAATGGCCGGCTCGTACTCGATGCTCCGCTCCTGGGGATTCGCCTCGGCGCCCGTCGGTCTCGCCGTCGCCGTCACCGGGATCTGGAACCAGCTGGCGAACCTCACCTTCCCGGTCGTCGCGCTCGCGCTCCTCACCGCAGCGGACCAGGATCACCCCGCCCTTCGCACCGCCGCCATCGTCGCTGTCGCGATCCTGGTGGTGGTCCTCGTCTCGTTCGCGCTGGCGCTCTCGCGGCCGCGCCGGGCACGAAGAATCGGCGCGTTGGCCGCTCGCATCGTCAGCCGGCTGAGGCGGCTCGTCCGCCGGGGGCCGGTCTCGTGGGGAGCCGAGAGCTTCGTGCGGTTCCGAGCTCAGACGCTAGGACTCCTCCGCCGGCGATGGCACGTCATCACCCTGGCAACCCTCGCCGGCCACCTGACGGTGTTCGTCCTCCTCCTCATCTGCCTGCGTGTCGTCGGCGTCTCGTCTTCAGAGGTCTCTGGCGTCGAGGCCTTCGCCGCCTGGGCGCTCGTTCGAATCCTCGGTGCCCTGCCGCTGACACCGGCGGGCGTCGGCATCGTGGAGATCGGTCTCACCGGGGCTCTCGTCGCATTCGGCGCCTCCAATGCCGAGGCGGTGACTGCGACGCTCCTCTACCGGGCGTTGAGCGTACTTCCGACACTCGCGCTCGGACTCCTCGCGGCGGCGACCTGGAAAACCCACCACCCGGACTCGATCGAGTCACCGGCCGATCCCTGATCGGAGCAGGATCACTAGCTTGGGGGACGACCCTCCCCCGATCAGGGCAAGGAGGGCGAGGGACGGTGATCCAACGTTCGAGTCGTGACTTCTGCAACTGCGGCAGCACGATCGCGGTCTGCCGTGACGGCGACCGTCCTCGTGTCGCTCGTGGCGCTACTGGCCCTCCGAGTCGCGCACGCTGACGGAGCGAACCGTGCATGGAGCGTCTACCTGGCACCGGCACGTGCGTGCGCTGCATCGGATGACGCGGCCGCCGGGGGCGCGGCGCAGGCACGCGCGATCACGTGTCTCCTCAACTGGGCACGCGCCCGCGATCGGCGAGGCCGGCTCACGCAGCGGCCCGCGCTACGGCGCGCAGCCGCGCTGAAGGGCGAGCAGGTCGCGTCGTGCGTCCAGTTCTCGCACACGCCGTGCGGCACCTCCGTGACGGCAGCCGTCCGGGCGGCGGGCTACCGGTATTCGAGCTTCGGCGAGAACCTGTTCGCGGGCTCGTGGGGCCAGGTGAGCGCACGTGACGTGGTACGGGCGTGGCTCCGGTCGCCGCCCCATCGCGCGAACCTGCTCCATCCGGGCTTCCGAGACGTCGGCGCGGCTCCCGCGCGGGCTCCCGGCCTCCTCGACGACGGCGACGCGGTCGTGTGGACCGCGACGTTCGCCACTCCGCGCTAGCACCAACTTCCAAGCAGGAATCGGGCGTACAGGCGGGAATGACCGGCCGTGCGCGAGGAGAGCCACCTCGACGAGATGCGCTCCGCGATCCGCGGCGACTTCGAGCGGCTCGCGGAGCGGCGTGGAGAGCAGGAGCTCCTGCGCGTCTCCGGCGAGGAAGAGGATCCGGAGCCAGCGGCGGCGGAGGACGACGAAGAGCCGCAGCGATCTCGGTCCTGGCTCGCGCGCTTGCTCTCGCCGTAGACCGTGCCCGTGTCGGTCTACCCTGAGGCCGTGGAGAAGGCGGAGCGCGACGCGATCCTTCGGCAGGGAATCGTCCTCCCCGAGACGCCCCGTCAACGGCGTGAGAAGGCCGCGCTCGAGGAAGACCTTCGCTCGATTCCACTCGCTGGCAAGCCGCTTCCCTTCCGAGCGCGAGGGTTCCGGCCGAGCGCGGAGGCGTATCTCCTCGCCACGCGCGGACCCCTTCCGTACATGCTCCGACTCCGGGAGATCGAGCGGCAGCTGGAGGACCACGAGGAAGCGCTGCGAACGGCCTGGCGCGGTCTGGCCCGAGAGTGTGACGGTGACACCGCAAGCTTTGGACGACGCTGGCGTACGACGGCTCGAGTCGTCGTCTTCGACGAGGTGAACGACCTGATCGACCGGCACAACCGGTGGTATCCGGTCGAGTCGCGACTCCCGATGGATCCCCGCAGGGGGGACTACGTGCTGGTCAACGGGCGCGACTACCGCCTTACGCCCCTCGACGCCGAATGGGTGCTCGCGCGATTCCCGGCGGATCTCGAGAGCGCGAGCCGCGCTTGACCCGAGCCGGAAGAATGCAGCTTCATGACGACGGCCGAGCTAGCGATAACCATTGGGCTTCTCTGCGCGCTCGGGCTCGTCGCCCGCCGCGTGGGGCTCTCGGCGATCCCCGCGTATCTCCTCGCCGGGCTCCTGCTCGGGCCGAACGAGCCGAAGCAGCTCGCGCTGATCAGCCCCTCGGAGGTGACCGAGTTCGTGGCGGAGCTCGGCCTCGTCTTCCTCCTGTTCTTTCTGGGCCTCGAGTTCAGCCTCGAGCGTCTCTCGAGAACGGGACGGCACTTCGGGCTGGGCGGCACCGTCGACCTGGTCGCGAATGCCGGCATCGGGCTCATCGTCGGGGTAGCGGCCTTCGGGACGACGTCCGCGGCGCTCGTCCTGGCCGCATGCATCTACGTCTCGTCGAGCGCGATCGCCGTGAAGGGCCTCACCGACTTCCGCAGGCTGGGGGACGACGAGACCGACCTCATCCTCGCGGTCCTCGTCTTCGAGGACATCGCGGTCGCCTTCATGCTCGGATTCGCGGCAGCCGGTGGAGGAGGGGCGCCAGAGACGCTCGTGCTCGTTGCGAAGGCGCTTCTGTTCGTCACCGCCGGCGTAGCCGCCTCCCACTGGCTCGCCCGACCGCTCGACCGCCTGCTCGACCGGCTCTCGCTCGAGTTCTTCCTGCTTGCCGTGTTCGGTTTCCTGGTCGCGACCGCTGCCCTCGCGGAGGAACTTGGCCTGTCGGAGGCGATCGGCGCGCTGATGGCCGGCATCGTCCTCTCCGAGACGTCGATCCGCGACCAGATCGAGGAGCGCTTCTTCAGCTTTCGCGACATCTTCGCCGCGCTCTTCTTCTTCGTCTTCGGACTCTCCATCGACGTGTCGGCGTTCGGCGACGTGGGCTGGATCGTCGCGATCGCCGTGGTCGCGACGCTCTTCGGCAAGATCGGCGCCGGCTGGATCGCAGGTCGACTTGGCGGCTTCACCAGCCGCCAGGGCTTCAACGCCGGCGTCGCGCTGGTCGCGCACGGCGAGTTCACGATCATCCTCGCCCAGATTGCGTCCGGCAACTCGTCGATCGACGCGGACGCGCGTACCGACCTCGTCGCCTTCGCGGGGCTCTACGTCCTCGTCACAGCGACCATAGGCATCGTGCTGATGAAGGAGTCGAAGCGGCTCGGCCGCATCCTGTTCCCGACCCGTAGACTGGCGCCCGAAACCTGATGCCCGTGGACCTTCGAGAGACCCGTCTTCCAGGCGTCGGCGTGAAGTACGCCTTCCCAACGGCCATCGGCGGCCGCCTGGCGGTCATCATGCACAACGACGGACAGCGGGAGATCTACTTCTACCGGCGCGCGAGCGACGACGAGCCCACGGCCGTCATCGAGCTCCACGACGACGAGGCACGGCAGCTGGGAGCGGTGATCGGCGGGGCGTACGAGCGTCCGAAGATCGTCGAGGAGCTCGAGCTGGCGCTCGGCGAGCTCCAGATCGAATGGGTCGACGTTCCCGACACGAGCCCGGCGATCGGGAGAACGCTCGCCGACTGCGGGTTGCGTGCGAAGACGGGCGTGACGGTGATCGCGATCTTGCGCGAGCCGGAGCCCGTCAGCGGCGCGCAGCCCGACGACTTCATCCAGCAGGGCGACACGCTCGTCGCAGTCGGCAAGGCCGGGCAGTTCGCCGAGTTTCGGCGCCTACTCGCTCACGGACCCTTCTGAGTGCGCAAGAACTGCTAGCGCGGATTCCGGTCGCGCGGAAACGAGCACGAGATCGAAGCGGTTCGGCGCCGTGCTCCAGAGACTCTCGGCCTCCGCGTACTTGCGATTCCAGTGCTCACGCCGCACGAGGCCTGATCCTCTCTGCCACGGGGTACGACGCGACGAACGTGATCGCGCAGAGCACGGCCCCGACGAGGTACGGAAACGGGTCTCCGTAGGACTCCGCGAGTGCGCCACCCGCGGTGGGTCCGATGAGCTCGCCGAACGCCCACGCCGTGTTCAGGACTCCGAATGCGAGCCCCTGTGCGAGACCGACCTCCTCGGCGCGGTGGGAGGCGAGGGCCATGCTCGGCGTGTACATGCTGCCGAAGCTGACGGCAGCGGCGCAGACGAGCACGGCGAGAAGTGCTGCACCCGAGGCTCCCGCGAGCGCGACGGCGACAACAAGGGAAGCCGCGAGCGCGACCCGAATCGGGAGCAGCCGGCCGACGCGGTCACTCAAACGTCCGAGGATGGGGTTGAGCACGACCTCGATGAGACCGGCGGCGAAGAAGACCGCCGCGATCGCAGCCGTCGTCCAGCCTGCGTCGTCGAGAGCCAGCGGCGTGAGGACGATGAGCACGCCGAAGAGCATCGCCGGCAGCATGCTCAGCCAGAGACCCCCCAGGAAGCGCTCGTCTCTGAGTGCGACCTTGAGCCCGGCGAGCGTCGCCACCTCGACTGGCATCGATCGCCCCAGTGTCGCGAGCCCTGCAAAGACGAGCGTCAGCGCGCCGACGATCGTGAACGAGAGCCCGATTCCGACGAGCTCCGCAAGACCACCGAAGACAGGCCCGAGCACGGCGCCGAACACGGCCGCGCCGAATGCCGTTCCGATGACCTCGCCCCGCTTCGCCCGCGGGGCTGCGACGGAGACCCACGCGAGGGCGCCCGCCCAGGTCGCGGTGCTGGAGACGCCCTGGACGAAGCGGGCTGCGCCGAGCGCCGCGGCGTTGTCCGCAGCGGCGAAGGCGAAGCTGGCGACGGAGAGGAGCAGGAGCCCACCGACGACGGCGCGCTTCGGCCCGAACCGAGCCGCGGCGAGACCTCCCGGGATACCGCCGAACAGCGCACCTGCACCGTACGCCCCGACGAGCAATCCGGCGCCGGATTTCGAGAGGTCGAACTCGTCCGCGTAGCCCGGAACGAGCGGCGTCAGCGCGGTGAAGAGCAGCGCGTCGACGAAGATGATCGAGCTGACGAGGATGAGAAGGCGCCGCACGCGGCCAGAATAGGCGCCGACGAAAATGCACCGAGCCGGTGGCGCCTTCGTCCGGCATTCCGACTGACCGCCTGCTTTCGCCGACAACCACTCGGAGAGCCATCAACCTCGGACGCTCCGTACTCGGTGCAAAGCCGACTCTATGAGGTCGCCCGGGAGCCGTCAAGCACCCGCGCGTCGAAATCGTGCGCAAATACCGGGCAGGTGCTCAAAGCCGACGTCCGACCGGCCGCCTGGTCGAGGCGCACGAAAAAGCACCGAGCCGGTGGCGCCTTCGTCCGGCTTCCCGACCGACCTTCGCCGAAGCGATTGCCTGTCGGGGAGCCATCGACCTCGGACGCTCCGTGCTCGGTGCAATCAGCACCCTAGGGAGCAGGAGAACCTCCGTCAAGGCTGTCGCGCGCCAACTCTTCGCAAATTGCGAAGTTTTCTTTTCGCACAGAGTACGACTGCGTTCGATCGCATGTGCTCTGGTCGCTCGAAGGATGAAAAAGGGCCGAGCACGTCGGCCCGGCCGCATGAACCGTAGGCTCGACGGAGGCTCGATTAGAGCGAAGGCGCCGGGTTTGCCGGCGCCTCGAGCGGAAAAGTTCGCCGAGCCGGGAACGCTTTCGTCCACCTTCCCGACGAACCTTCCGCTTCCGCGTAGTGCTCCTCGGGGGGCTTCGACCTACCGGCGCCCCGTGCTCGGCGCAGGCGGAAATCTAGGAGATGGGGCGTG
>DATFEK010000165.1:0-4854 GCA_035251305.1 Gaiellaceae bacterium
CTCCTGGTCGAGCAGCGCGATCGTGAGGTGATCAGGCGTGAGCTCCGGGTTTCCCATTCTGCGCGCCAGCTCCTGCGCCCCGGCGACGGCTTCCTGGCTCTTGAGCGTCAGCTTGTTGAAGTCCATCTCAACTCCTCGCGGCCGGCGGCTTCGCCGGCTCGTACAGCACGACTTCCCGCTTGTAGGAGCGATGTACCGAGGCGATCTCCGCGCGGAGCTCGCGCTCGAGCCGCTCCATCCGAGCACGCGCCCGATTGAGCTCGTCCTGGAGCCGGAGGACGTGCTCCACACCGGCCAGGTTGAGGCCGAGCTCGGTCGTCAAGCGCTGGATCAGCCGCAGCCGATCGACGTCCGCGTCGGAGTAGAGGCGCGTACCGCCAGGAGTGCGCCCGGGCCGCACGAGCCCCCTCGTCTCGTAGAGACGGAGAGTCTGCGGATGCATGCCGACGAGGTCGGCGGCGACCGAGATCATGTAGCGCGGCCGGTCCGGCATCAGCGTCCCACCCCTTTCCAGCCTCGATAGCGCGCAAAGGCAACTGCTGCTACGCCACCTCCGAGCCCGATCGCGACGAGGTCGCGGGCCACGTCACCGTCTTCGAAGACGAGGTTCACGAGGTTGAGGACCACGAACGACACGCCGAAGCCGGCGCCGACGAGCAGCCAGACCGGCGCGTCGCGCCCGCTCATGACGCGAACACCCGGTCGCGGGGATTCTCGCGCGAAACCTTCTGATATCCCTCGAGCGCCTCACGCTCGGCTTTCGTGAGCTTCTTCGGGACCGTGACCCTGACGCGCGCCAGCAGGTCACCTCGACCGTTCCCCTTCAGGCGCGGCGCACCGCGACCCTTGACGCGCAGGAGCTTTCCACTCTCCGTCCCGGCCGGGATCTTGAGCGCGACGGAACCGTCCGGCGTCGGAATCTCCACCGACCCGCCGAGTGCGGCCTCCGCGTACGTCACCGGCACCTCGAGTACGAGGTCCGCCCCGCGGCGCTCGAACAGCGGCGACTGCTCGACGTCGACGACCACGTACAGATCGCCCGCCGGGCCGCCGTTGTGCCCGGCCTCGCCCTTCCCCTTGAGGCGAATTCTCGTTCCGGTGCGCGCGCCTGCGGGAATCTTCACGGCGTACCGCTTCGTCACTCGCTCGCGACCGCTGCCGCGGCAGTGACGGCACGGCTTCTCGACGATGGTGCCGTTGCCGCGGCAGCGCGGGCACGGCTGCGAGAAGGCGAACAGGCCCTGCGAGTCGGAGACGACGCCGCGACCGCCGCACTGGGGGCACGTGACGGGTGCTGTGCCCGGCTCCGCGCCGGTCCCGTGACACACGGAGCACGCGGTCTCGACCTCGATCGGAACGCGAACCTGCGCGCCCTCGAGGGAGTCCTCGAACGAGATCCGCACGTGCGTCTCGAGATCGTTTCCACGCACGGGCTGACGGCTTGCGGCACCTCGCCCCCCGCTGCCGAACATCCCACCGAAGAGATCGCCGAAGCTTCCGAGGTCGAACTCCTCGAAGCGCATGCCGCCCACGTCCTGCGCCCCGCCCGGGAAACCCCGGGCGCCCGCCGCACCGAACGCGTCGTACGCACGCCGTTTCTCCGCGTCCGAGAGGATGTCGTACGCGCTCTGCACCTCCTTGAACCGGTCTTCGGCGCCGTTGTCGCCCGGATTGCGGTCGGGGTGGTACTCGCGGGCGAGCTTCCGATACGCCTTCTTGATGTCGTCGTCGGAGGCGTTCTTCGCCACACCCAGGACTTCGTAAGGGTTCCGATTCATTCGGCGACGATCACCCGCGCCGGTCGCACGACCTTGTCGCCGACGCGGTAGCCCCGCTGGAGGACCTCGAGCACCGATCCTGGCTCCGCGTCCTCCCGCGCCTGCGCGAGCACGGCTTCGTGGATATGCGGGTCGAACGGCCCCGCGGTCTCGATCTCGGCCAGGCCTTCCTTCTGAAGCGCCTTGCGGAGCGACTGCTCGACGAGCTTCACGCCGTCGACCAGCGCCGCCTCCTCGTGGCGCTCGCCCGCCTCGAGTGCTCTTTCGAGGTCGTCGAGCACGGGCAGGAGCTCTCGCACGAGCCGCTCGTGAGCGTGAGCGACGAGCCGCTCGTGCTCGCGCGCCGTGCGCTTGCGGTAGTTCTCGAACTCCGCCTGAACGCGCTGCAAGAGCTCGAGGTACTCGTCGCGCTCGGCTGCGAGCCGGGCCAGTGGATCGTCTGGGGTCTGACCCGTGGGGTCATACCCCTCTGGAGCGCCGGGGGTCAGTCCTGACGGGTCTGACCCCTCTTCCACCTGCTCTTCGACGAGTTCGTCGCTCACGACTTCGCAGCCTCTTCCTCGTCGATGACCTCGAAGTCGGCGTCCTCGACGACCTCGTCATCGGCCGAGCCGCCGTTTCCGGACGACTGCGAGGCGGCCTGTGCCGACGCCTGCGCGTAGATCGCGTCAGCGAGCGATCGGGAAGCCGTCTCGAGCGCTTCGGTCTTCGCTCGGATGTCGCCGACGTCGGAGCCCTCGACGGCCTGCTTGAGCTCCATGATCCTGCCCTCGATCGTCGAGGCCTCGGCCTCGCCGAGCTTGTCGCGGTGCTCCGCGAGCGTGCGCTCCGTCTGGTAGGCGAGCTGCTCTCCGACATTGCGCGCGTCCGCGAGCTCGCGGAGCCGGTGAGCCTCTTCGGCATGCGACTCGGCCTCGGAGACCATCCGGTCGACCTCGTCGCTCGAGAGGCCCGAGCCACCCTCGATGCGGATCTGCTGCTCGTTGCCCGTCCCCGTGTCCTTCGCGGACACGTTGATGATCCCGTTCGCGTCGATGTCGAACGAGACCTCGATCTGCGGCATCCCGCGTATCGCGGGCGGGATCCCGACGAGCTGGAACTTCCCGAGGGTCTTGTTGAACGCGACCATCTCGGACTCGCCCTGAGCGACGTGGATCTCGACCGACGGCTGGTTGTCCTCGGCAGTCGTGAAGGTCTCCGACTTGCGCGTCGGAATTGTCGTGTTCCGCTCGATGAGCTTCGTGAACACGCCGCCCTTCGTCTCGATCCCGAGCGAGAGCGGTGTCACGTCGAGCAGGAGAACGTCCTTGACGTCGCCCTTGAGCACGCCCGCCTGGATCGCGGCACCGATTGCAACGACCTCGTCCGGGTTGACGCCCTTGTGCGGATCCTTCCCGATGAGCTCCTTGACCTTCTCCTGGACGGCAGGCATGCGGGTCATACCGCCGACGAGGACGACGTGCTCGATGTCGCCGGCGGTGAGTCCGGCGTCGGCGAGCGCCTGCTTCGTCGGCTCGACCGTGCGCTCGAGGAGCGCGTGCGTGAGCTCGTCGAGCTTCGCGCGCGTGAGCTGGAGATCGAGGTGCTTCGGGCCCTCGGGCGTCGCGGTGACGAACGGGAGGTTGATCTGGGTCGTCATCGTCGACGACAGCTCGATCTTCGCCTTCTCGGCGGCCTCGTACAGGCGCTGGAGCGCCATCGGATCCTGGCCCAGGTCGATTCCCTGGTCGCGCTTGAACTCGGCGATCATCCAGTCGACGATCGCCTTGTCGAAGTTGTCGCCGCCGAGGTGGTTGTCGCCGTTCGTGGCCTTGACGTGGTAGACGCTGCCGCCCGACCCGTCGTCACCGAGCTCGAGCACCGAGACGTCGAACGTGCCGCCCCCGAGGTCGAAGACGAGGATGGTGTGCTCCGAGCCCTCCTTGTCGAGCCCGTAGGCGAGCGCGGCGGCGGTCGGCTCGTTGATGATGCGGAGGACGTTGAGGCCGGCGATCTTGCCGGCGTCCTTCGTCGCTTCCCGCTGCGCGTTGTTGAAGTACGCAGGGACGGTGACGACAGCGTCCACGACGGGCTCTCCGAGGTACGCCTCGGCGTCCGCCTTCAGCTTCTGCAGGATCATCGCGGAGATCTCGGGCGGTGCGTACTCCTTGCCCTCGACCTTGACGCGCGCGTCCTCGTTCGGGCCTTCGACGACCTCGTAGGGGACGATCGTCATCTCCTCCGAGACCTCGTCGCGCTTGCGACCCATGAACCGCTTGATCGAGAAGATGGTGTTCCGCGGGTTCGTGACCTGCTGGCGCTTCGCGGGCGCCCCGACGAGCCGCTGGCCGTCACGCCCGAAGGCGACGACGGACGGCGTCGTGCGTCCGCCCTCGGCGTTCGGAATGACGGTGGGCTCGGATCCCTCGAGCACGGCCATGCAGGAGTTGGTCGTGCCGAGGTCGATGCCGATGGTCTTCGCCATGGTCTCTCCTTCTTGTTGAGTGTTCCGAGGAACGAAAATCTGAGTCTTACCGTAGCAAATCAACGGAAGAAGGAGACTGCTGAGCCCATCGCGAAGGAGGCGTGCGCATGCGACTGCTCGGCGAACGCAGCATCGAGCGACTCCAACGCGTGGTCGTCTCCGGGCGCATCATCCCCTACCTCGCGCTCATGACGCTCGTGGTCGCGCTCGGCTCGGGCGTCGTCGCATGGCTGCTCGCGCCGCGGGCATTCGACGATCTCGGGGATGCGCTGTGGTGGTCCGCAGCCACGGTCACGACCATCGGATACGGAGACGTCGTTCCCACGACGACGGGTGGTCGAGTCGTCGGGGTCTTCGTGATGATGTTCGGCGTCGCCGCCGTCTCTGTGCTCACGGCGCTCGTCACGGCAGTGTTCATCGCTTATCAGCAGCGGCAACTCGGCTTTGACGCAGAGCTGCTCGCGGCGCTCAAGCGAATCGAGCACAGACTGGACGCGCTCGAGCGTCAGCGGTAGACCCCGATCAGGACGCCGCCGGCGACGATCGACACGGCGCCGATCAGGAGTCGCAACCCCACGACTTCGACCCGGCGGAGGAACAGGGCGGAGAACA
>DATFEK010000170.1:0-2341 GCA_035251305.1 Gaiellaceae bacterium
GACGGCTGCGAGGAGCGCCGGATCGAGGCCGTGGTTCTGCGCGTGTCCACGGACGATGTGCGCGTACTCGAGCGGGTAGCGCGTGCGCAGGTACCAGTCGGGCTCGGACTCGACCACCCATGCCGCCGCGCTGGCGACGGCAAGCACGGCGACGGCTGCAAGGGTCAGGATCCGCAGGAGAGCGCTCTCCGTCGAGGGTGAAAGATGAGCAAGTTACAAGTTGTCACTTGCGCTTCGCTCCACCCGATCGGACGTGCTCTCACCGGTCAGTGTCGCCATGACCGCCGCGACCCAGGCGTCGAGTTCCTCCGGCGTCCCCGTGTTCACATACGCGAAGTCCGCGCGCGCGACTTTCTCGCGATCCGAGATCAGCCGGTCCTCCCGGTCGTCCTTCCGTCCGCCGCGGCGAGCTTCGCGCAACTTCGAAGGCGCAGTGATGGCGACGACCTTGTCGAAGCGCGCGTCGGCGCCGACCTCGTAGAGCAGCGGAACCTCGGTCACGCAAACCGCCGGGGGCTCGGGCAGCGAAGCGAGCTGCTCCCGCCAGGTCATGTACTCGCGCGAGACAAGCGGGTGCAAGAGCTTCTCCAGGAAGTCGAGCGCGTCTCGATCCTTGAAGACGCGCAGCGCGATCCGCTCACGATCCGGCCTCCCGTCCACTCCGAGGATCTCCTCCCCGAGCCGAACGACGAGCGCCTGTCTCACGTCGTCGTCGGTCGCGAGGAGGTGGTGAACGATCTCGTCGCTCGACACGGTCGCGGCGCCGTGGCGCCGAAAGCACTCGAGCGCCGTGGACTTCCCGGCGCCGATCCCGCCGGTGATGGCGACCGCGAGCGGGCGGCTCAACTAGTCGGTGTCGGCGGGCTCGGAGGCGACCTCGACGACCGGCTCCTCGGGGGTCTCCGCGCTCTCTTCCACGGGGTCGGCGTGGGCTTCGACTTCCAGCTCCACATCGGTCTCCCCATCGACCTCGGCAGCGACCTCGAGCTCGGCGTCGGCTTCGGGCGGCAACTCGACGTCGTCTGCCAGCTCGGTGGCGGCGGCGACCGCTGGAAAAGCCTCCTCGGAGAGCTTGAGGTCGGGCATCGTGTGCACGGACTCCGCGCCGTCCGCGCGGGGAACTGGCTGCTCGCCCTCCTCCACGCGCTTGAGCGAGAGCGAAAGACGCCGGCGCTCGCCGTCGATCTCGAGAACTCGGACGTTCACCGCCTGTCCTTGCGCGACGACCTCGCGCGGATTCTCGACGTGGTGCGGCGCCAGCTCCGAGATGTGAACGAGACCCTCGACTCCGGGAAGGATCTCGACGAAAGCGCCGAACGTGACGACCTTCGCGACGCGACCCTCGACCACGTCGTCCTCGCGGTACGAGTCGAGCACCTGCTGCCAGGGATCCGTCTGCGTCTGCTTCAAGCCGAGCGAGATCCGCTGGCGCTCTCGGTCGATGTCGAGCACCTTCACCTTGACGGTCTGCCCGATCTCGAGCACCTCCGACGGATGGTTCACGTGGCTCCACGAGAGCTCGGAGATGTGGATGAGGCCGTCCATGCCGTCGAGGTCGACGAACGCGCCGAAGTCGACGATGTTCGAGATCTGGCCTTCGATCACGTCGCCCGGATTGAGCCGGTCGAGGATCGCCTGGCGCATCTCCTTGCGCTCGTCCTCGAGCACGGCGCGACGCGAGAGGACGACGTTGTTGCGCGAGCGGTTGAGCTCGATGACCTTGCAGCGCAGCTCTTTCCCGAGGAACTCGTCGAGATCCTGGACGCGGCGGATGTCCACGAGCGACGCGGGAAGGAAGCCACGAACACCGAGGTCGAGGATCAGGCCGCCCTTGACGACCTCGATCGTCTTGCCGATGACCGGCTCGCCGGACTCGGCCGCCGCCTCGATGCGCTTCCACGCCAGCTCGAAGCGGGCGCGCTTCTTCGAGAGGATCAACCGTCCCTCGGCGTCCTCCTTGGTCAGAACGAGCGCATCGATCTCCTCACCGACCGAGACCTCGTCCGCCGGGTTCACCGAGCGGCGGATCGTGAGTTCGGCGACCGGAATGACGCCCTCGGACTTGTAGCCGATGTCCACGAGGACCTCGTCCTTGTCCACACGGACCACCGTGCCGTGTACGACCTCCCCCTCGTTGATCTCGGGGAACGAGGCTTCGTAGTCCGGAACGAGCTCTCCGTCGGGGCCCTGAACCCAGACGCCGTCCTCCGTTACTGCAGGCTTCTCAACGATGTCGTTCGGCATCGGAGCGCGGAGTATAGCCAGCCATTTGCTGCGCAAATGGCTAGAGACAGGACATCGTGCGCACTTACGACTTCGCCTCGGCCCAGTCGTCGCCCAG
>DATFEK010000195.1:0-10175 GCA_035251305.1 Gaiellaceae bacterium
GCGCTGTTGCTCGCAGTGATCCTCGCGCCGACGGACGCCGCGCTCGGGCAAGCAGTCGCCACCTCGAAGCGACTTCCGTCCCGAGTTCGGCAGAGCCTCAACGTCGAGAGCGGGCTCAACGACGGAATCTGCGTGCCGCTCTTCTTCGTCGTCCTCGCCGTCGCGCAGGCGGAGCAGACGGACGCGGGGTGGCGCGAGGCTGTCCGGCTGGTGCTCGAGGAGCTCGGGTACGGAGCGCTCGCCGGAGTCGCCGCGGGTGCGATCGCTGCCGCCGTCGTGATCGTCGCCGTGCGGCGAGGATCAATCGCGCCGTCATGGCTTCAGGTCGTACCCCTCGCTGCGGCTGGGCTCGCCTTCGGTCTCGCGGATCCGGTCGGCGGCTCCGGGTTCATTGCGGCGTTCGTGGGCGGAGCGTTCTTCGGCGGACTCCGCAAGCGTGCGGGCGGGGACGTCTCGTACCTGATCGACGAGACCGGCGACCTGCTCGCAGCCGTCACCTTCATCGTCTTCGGAGCGGTGCTGCTCGCCCCCGCCGTCGAGGACGCGACCTGGCAGATCGCTCTTTACGCCGTACTCAGCCTGACGCTGGTGCGGATGATCCCGGTCTCACTCGCGCTGATCGGCACCGGCGCCCGGCGGCCAACCGTGGCGTTCCTCGGCTGGTTCGGGCCGCGCGGGCTCGCGTCCATGGTGTTCGCGCTCCTGCTCGTGGAAGAGGGTGGACTGCCGAACGACGACGTCATCCTGATCGTGACCTTCGTGGCGGTTGGGCTGTCGGTCTTCGCGCACGGCGTTTCTGCGGCGCCTCTCACGCGGCGGTACTCAGACTGGCTCGGGGCACATCCAGCGCCGGGGCAGGCGCCGCTCGAAGAGGACGATCCGAGCGGCTAGGACGCGCTACGAGGACGTGCCGCCGCGGTTTCCGCACCCAGCAGGACGATCGCGGCGAGGAGGTAGACGAGCAGCAGAAACGCGAGAACAGCCCCGATCGGCCCGTAGATCGTGTTGAAGCTCGCAAACCGCGTCGCGTACACCGCGTAGCCGTAGACGGTGACTTCGAATCCGATGGCGGCCGCGAGCGCGCTCGGCCACAGCAGGCGCACGGGCATGCGCTCGGGTGGCACGTACCGGTACAGCGCGAGCAGTGCGCAGAAGACGATCACGATCGAGGAGGCGACCTCTGCAACGGCCGAGAAGGCGGTGGAGGCTCCACTTGACAGGCCGAGCGCATCGGACAGGTCCGAGCCGGTCTGGACGACGATACGCACGATCACCGACAGCGCGAACGCGGTGACGACCAATGCTCCTGCACAGCCGACGAGCGCGAAGTCTCGGAGCTTGCTTCGCACGTACGTCGGGCCTCGCTCACGATCCCAGATGACTCGGAAGGCGATGCGGATCGACGCCATCATCCCGCTCGCTGCCCAGAGCAGCGTGGCCAGCGCGACGAGCCCGACGAGGGGCGCGGTGGCAGACGATTCGGCGAGCGTGTTCTCGATGCTGGCCTCCAGGTCGGTGCCCGGGAACACGCCGAAGAGCCAGGTGACGAACTGCTCACGCCTCGTGGAAGGCAGGACGACGTCGAGGATCGTGAGCAGGAACGCAGCGAACGGCACGAGCGAGAAGAGGACGCGGTACGAGATCGCAGCGGAGAGCTGCGAGCCGGCGTGGCGGCTGTACGACCGCATGATCGCGGTGACATAGGTACGCGCACGGTCGAGGAGCTCGCGCACCCGACTACCCTTCCAGCCGGCAAGGGTTGGTTTCAACATCGACCTGCGATGCGTTCGATGCGGCTCAGGGCAACGCTCGCACTGGATGCGAGCGGGATTACGCACTCGCAGATTCCGGCCCTGTGCAGAGCTGAGTGCGGGCGGAGGGACTCGAACCCTCATGCTCTCTCGAGCACCGGCTCCTAAGGCCGGGGTGTCTGCCAGTTCCACCACGCCCGCGAGCCGTATCAGTCTAGGGGTCTCGAGCGCTTGCCGTCTTGCTCGTTAGCTATACTGAAAACATGAGATCGAAGCGCGAGCTCGACCAGGCGTTGGAACTTCTGCAAATCGCCGTCTACAGCAAGGCGGCCGTAGCACGCCTCGACGAATTCGTCGGGCCGAAGCGATGAGGCCATCGCTGCGCGGGTCCTCGCGCCGCCTCCGGCTCACATTTTCGTGACGGCGTCGGCGACGAAGCGGTCGAGGCGGAAGAGCCCGATGTCGTACCTCGTCGCGCCGTCGAGGGCGAGGTCGGCGAGGATCTCGCCGACCACCGGGCAGAACTTGAAGCCGTGGCCGGAGAAGCCGGCTCCGACGACCGCGGCGGCGGCGTCCGGGTGGCGGTCGATGAGGAAGTGCTCGTCGGGCGTGGGCTCGAAAAGGCACGTCGCAAGCGCGAGTGTCGGGCCTGCGCCGTCCGGGAAGTACCGCTGAGCGAACGCCCTGAGTGGCTCCTCGTCCTCGAGCGTCGGCTCGCGCGAGATGAGATCGGGATCGCCGCCGACTCCGAAGTGGTCGAAGCGGCCGACCTTGAACCCCGGTACGCCGAAGACCGGAAATCCGTAGAAGTGCTCGCTGTCGAGTACGACGTTGAACACGGGAAGCAGCTCAGGTGTGAAGAGCTCAGGTCTCAGCGGTTGGAGCCACGCGACCGCTTGGCGAAGCGCTCCCGCCAGTCCCGGCGGAAGGCGGGCCACGTCCTGAGACCAGGTGCCGGCGGTGAGTACGAGGCGGTCGGATTCGACGACGCCTCGATCGGTGCGAATGCGCACGCCGTTCTCGGTCTGCGTCCACTCCACCACACGCTCACGTGCGCGGACGACGGCACCGCGCGCGAGCGCCCCGTTCACGTGCGCCACGATGCACCGCTCCGGGAGGAGGAAGCCGCCGTCCGGCTGGAGGAAGACCGGCAGCTCCGGAGGAAGGCGAAATGCCGGATAGCGCCTCCTGAGCTCGCCGCCGTCGACGGCCTCGAACTGGAGGCCGTGGTCGGCGCACGAGCGGAGCGCGCCCTCGTAGATGCGCTCCCCCGCTTCCACGATGCCGGTGACGTGCAGAAGCTGCTCGCCGGCCTCGAATTCGAGCTCGCGCCAGAGCTCGTACGCCCTCCGGAGGAGTGGGACGTAGTCCGAGTGCTCGAAGTACGCGAGCCGGATGATCCGGGTGACCCCGTGTGACGAGCCCATGTCGTTAGGGACGTCGAAGCGCTCGAGTCCGAGCACGCGCTTCCCGCGACGGGCGAGGTGGTAGAGGGCCGCGCTACCCATTCCACCGACTCCGACCACCACGACGTCGTACCGGTCCATCGAGTCGATCGTACTTCGGGGTCAGACACCGATTTCAGTCAAGGGCGATTGGTCACGACTTCGAGCCGACCCGCCCACAGCGGATGACGACCAGCGAAGCTCGTTTTCGGTACTGAGCACGGCCCTTCTGGACGGCGTCAGCCGACGTGTACGCGCTCTAGGTGTCTGACACCACGCCCGACTGCTGATCCGTCGCGACCCTAGCCCAGGCTGGTTGAATGGCCACGTGTCCACCACGACCGTCGAGGAGCTCGGAGAGAATCGCGTCCGCCTGACCGTCGATGTCTCCTCCGACCAGGTTCAGCACGCCGTCGAGCACGCGCTGTCGGACCTGTCCGAGAGCGTCAAGATTCCGGGCTTCCGCAAGGGGAAGATCCCGCAGCCCGTTCTCGTCTCCCGGATCGGCAAGGACCGGATCTACGCAGAGGCGGTCGAGAGTCACATCGGCGGCTGGTTCTGGAGCGCTGCCTCGCGCAGCCGCGTCCGCCCCGTCGCAGAACCCCAATACGAGTTCGAGCTCCCCGACACGGCCGACGAGGCCTGGAGCTTCAGAGCGACCGTCGAGGTTCAGGCGCTCCCCGAGATCGTCGACTGGACGACGCTCGAGGTGCCGCGCGCGCAGGTCGAGGTACCGGAAGAAGTCGTGGACGCCGAGCTCGAGGCGCTACGCGAGTCCGTCGCCGAGCTGGCGCCCGCCGACGGCCGTCCCGCCCGCGAGGGCGACACGCTCGTCGTCGATCTCGTCGACTCCGAGGGAGAGGCTCAGCGCGACACGGTGGTCGAGCTCGGAGCCGGCCGTATGGCCGGCGAGCTCGAGGCGGCTCTGCTCGGTGCCTCGGCCGGGGACACGAAGCAGGTGTCCGTGGGTCTCGCCGACGGAACGCCTTCGACGGTCGAGATAACGGTGCGCGAGGTGCAGGAGAAGGTGCTGCCGCCCCTCGACGACGACCTGGCGCGTGCCGCGAGCGAGTTCGACACGCTCGGCGAGCTGCGCGCGAGCATCGAGGGCACGCTTCGGGAGCAACTCGACGCCGAGATCGACGGGGCCTTCCGCGTCGCGGCGGTGGACGAGCTCGTGCGTGCATCGCAGGTGCAGCCTGCTCTTCCGCTCATCCGCAGCCGAGCCGCCGATCTCCTCACCGGCTTCGTTCGCTCACTCGAGCGCCGCGGCGTCTCGGTCGAGACCTACCTCGCCGCGAGTGGTGGCAACGCCGAGGAGCTCCAGCGGCAGATGGTGCTCGAGGCGGCGGTGTCCATCTCGCGCGAGCTCGCTCTCGAGGCACTCGCGGAACGCGCCGGGATCGACGTCTCGGACGACGAGGTGAAGGCGTACCTGCGCGAGGAGGCCGAGTCGGCCGGAGAGGATGATCCCGACGGCCTCGTCGACGACGTGTGGTCGCACGGCCAGCAGGAGTCGATTCGCGAGGATCTGCGCCTGCGTGCCGCGCTCGATCGTCTCGTCGCCGACGTGAAGCCGATCGCACCCGACCTCGCGGCCGCGCGAGAGAAGCTCTGGACCCCCGAAAAGGAAAAGGCCGAGGGCGACACGAAGTTGTGGACCCCCGGCCATCCTGCTTCGCAGGATGGCTAGAAAAACGAGGAGAACCAATGAGAGACGGGCCGGATCGAAGACGCTCTAACCATCTCCCGACCGAAGGGAGGGAGATGGCATGCCGCTGATTCCGATGGTCATCGAGCAGACCTCGCGTGGCGAGCGCTCGTTCGACATCTACTCGCGTCTGCTCAACGAGCGGATCATCTTCCTGGGCACGCCGATCGACGATCAGATCGCGAACCTCGTCGTCGCCCAGCTGCTCCACCTCGAATCGGAGGATCCCGACAAGGACATCTCGATCTACATCAACTCGCCGGGCGGCATCGTCTATGCAGGTCTCGCGATCTACGACACGATGCAGTTCATCAAGCCCGACGTGCAGACGATCTGCGTCGGAATGGCCATGTCCATGGGTGCGGTCGTCCTGGCCGGCGGCACGCCGGGGAAGCGCAGCGCGCTGCCCCATTCGAAGATCCTCATCCACCAGGGCTCGGCGGGTTTCTCCGGCCAACCGACCGAGATCGAGATCCAGGCGCGGGAGGTAATCAGCCTCAAGCGGCTAATGGAGGAGATCATGGCCAAGCACACGGGTCAGGAGATCGAGAAGGTCTCGAAGGACATGGATCGCGACTTCTACATGACTGCGCCCGAGGCCAAGGAGTACGGGCTCATTGACACGGTGATCGAGCACCGTTCATAAATATCCCCTTCCCCTACCCTTGAAATCGGAGTAAAAGGAGAAACGTGGCTCGGGCGAGCGAGGGCAACGAGCAACTCCTCTGCAGTTTCTGCGGCAAGAGTCAGCGACAGGTCAAGAAGCTGATCGCTGGACCTGGCGTCTACATCTGCGACGAGTGCATCGATCTCTGCAACGAGATCATCGACGAGGAGCTGACGTCTCCCGCCCAGCTCGATCTCGACAACCTCCCCAAGCCGCTCGACATCTACTCCGTCCTGAACGACTACGTCGTCTCGCAGGAGGAGTCGAAGCGCACGCTCGCGGTCGCGGTCTACAACCACTACAAGCGCGTCCGCATGGGTCAGGAGGACGCGGAGGTCGAACTCCAGAAGTCGAACATCCTCCTGCTGGGCCCGACGGGATGCGGAAAGACGCTGCTCGCCCAGACCCTGGCCCGCATCCTCAACGTCCCCTTCGCGATCGCGGACGCCACCGCGCTCACCGAGGCCGGCTACGTCGGCGAGGACGTCGAGAACATCCTTCTGAAGCTCATCCAGGCCGCGGACTTCGACATCAAGAAGGCCGAGACCGGGATCATCTACATCGACGAGGTCGACAAGATCGCGCGCAAGGCGGACAACCCGTCGATCACGCGCGACGTCTCGGGCGAGGGCGTCCAGCAGGCGCTTCTGAAGATCCTCGAGGGCACGGTCGCCTCGGTTCCGCCACAGGGCGGGCGCAAGCACCCGCACCAGGAGTTCCTCTCGATCGACACGACGAACGTCCTGTTCATCTGCGGCGGTGCCTTCGCCGGCCTCGACAAGATCATCGAACGTCGGATCGGGAAGAACACCATCGGCTTCGGAGCCGACATTCGCTCGCGCAACTCGACGGAGAGCGCTGAGCTTCTCTCGAGCGTGATGCCCGAGGACCTCATGTCCTTCGGCCTCATTCCGGAGTTCGTGGGCCGGCTGCCCGTCGTCTCTGCCGTGCACCAGTTGACGCGGGAAGACCTCGTCGAGATCCTCACCGAGCCCAAGAACGCGCTCGTTCGCCAGTACCAGCGCTTCTTCGGCTACGACTCGGTCGAGCTGGTCTTCACCGAGGACTCGCTGTGGGAGATCTCCGACCGCGCGCTCGCTCGCGAGACCGGTGCGCGAGGACTCCGCTCGATCATCGAGTCCGCGCTACTCGACGTGATGTTCGAGCTGCCGTCGCGCTCGGACGTGACGAAGTGCGTGATCACGAAGGAGACGATCTCGAAGGGTCTGAAGCCGACGCTCGTCACGAGCGCCGAGGGCGCGCTCGACGAGCTCGAAGAGCTCGCCGAAGAGTCCGCGTAGAGTCTCCTCCGTCCGGTTGCCGGTCGGCCGTGAGGTCGCACAGACGGTCCTGTCCGCGCTCTCCAGCCACATCCTTCCTCTCGTTCCGGGGATGGCGGAGCGGCTCGAGGCCGGTGCCTCGCTTCTCGACCGCGGACGGGGACGGGCTCTGCCGATGCTCGTGAGCGTTTCCCGTAGAGCACGTTCCTGGGCTACGACCTGTTGGAAGACGCGATCTCGTACGCGACGGCCCATCTGCTCGAGCACGATCCGTTCAACGCGTCTCGTCGTACGGCCGTGACTCCCGGGGTCAGACCCCACGGGTCTGACCCCGGCTCGTTCCGTAGGCTCCGACCCGTGACGTTCACCACCCGGCCCGAGCTCCGCGGCACCTTCGGGATGGTCGCCTCCACGCACTGGCTGGCCTCCCAGGCCGGGATGGCCGTGCTCGAGCGCGGCGGGAACGCGTTCGACGCCGCAGTCGCGACTGGCTTCGCCCTCCAGGTCGTCGAACCGCACCTGAACGGGCCCGGCGGAGAACTGCCAGCAGTCTTCTGGTCCGTCGAGCGGAGTGAACCGCTCGCCTTGTGCGGTCTAGGAGTCGCGCCGGCGGCGGCGACGATCGAACGCTTCCGCGAACTCGGCCACGAGCTCGTTCCCGGGACAGGCGTGCTCGCCGCCTGCGTGCCGGGCGCGTTCGGCGGTTGGCTCCTCCTGCTGCGCGAGTTCGGCACGTGGCGCCTCGCAGACGTCCTCGCGCTCGCCATCGGCTACGCCGAGAACGGCTATCCGCTGCATGCCCAGATCCACGCCACGATCGAGCGGAACGAGGAGCTCCTGCGCGGGTGGCCGGGCTCGGCGGCGCTCTACCTCCCCGTTCCGGAGGCCGGGGCGCTCTTTCGTAACCCAGCGCTCGCGGCGACGTACAGGCGCATTCTCGAGGAGAGCCGAGGAGGCTCGCGTGAGAAGGAGATCGAGCGTGCGCGGCTCGCGTTCTACGAGGGCTTCGTGGCCGGGGCGATCGACCGCTTCAGCGCCGGGGAGGGCGGCCTAATGACCGGTTCGGACCTGGCCGCCTGGGAGGCCACGATTGAACCCGTCCTCACGTTCGACTACCGCGGGCTGACGGTGTGCAAGACGCGATCCTGGGCCGCCGGCGCCGTCGGGCTCCAGCAGCTCGCGCTGCTCCAAGGATTCGATCTCGCCGAGCTCTCCGAGGCCGAGCTCGTCCACACGGTCGTCGAGTGCGCCAAGCTCGCCTTTGCCGACCGGGATGCGCTCTACGGCGATATCGGAGAGGTTCCGTTCGACGTGCTTCTCTCCGCCGAGTACAACGACGAGCGCCGAGCGCTCGTTGGGGAAGACGCGTCCGCCGACTACAGCCCGGGTCTCGGACGACTCCCGCGAATCCGCGACCTCGCCACCACCGCAGGGTCGGGGGAGCCGGGCCGAGGGACCGTGCACCTGGATGTCGCCGATCGCTTCGGGAACATGATCTCGGCGACGCCCAGCGGCGGCTGGCTGCAGAGCTCGCCGGTGATTCCCGAGCTCGGCTGGCCGCTCGGCACCCGTGCGCAGATGTTCTGGCTCGAGGAAGGCCTGCCGTCGTCTCTTCGTCCCGGCACGCGCCCGCGCACGACGCTCTGCCCCGGCCTGGCGCTGCGCGAGGGCGAGCCGTACCTGGCCTGGGGGACACCCGGAGGCGACCAGCAGGAGCAGTGGGCGCTCCACGCCTTCCTCCGCCATGTCGATCTCGGGATGAACCTGCAGGAGGCGATCGACGCTCCCGAGTTCCACACCGACCATCTGATCTCGTCGTTCTTCCCGCGCGGATTCGCGCCGAGGTCGCTCGCGCTCGAGTCGCGGTTCGCGGCGCGCGTGGTAGCGGATCTCGAGCGGCGCGGGCACGATCTGACGCTCTGGCCGCCGTGGTCGGCCGGACGCGTCACGGCGGTCGCACGGGAGCCCGACGGTCTTCTCAGAGCAGGAGCGAATCCCCGTGGTATGCAGGGCTACGCCGTCGGGCGGTAGCGTCTTGCCGGTGGCCCAGGAGCGGACTCGCACGTACAGCTGGGACGATCCGTTCGCACTTCGTGACCATATGGCCGACCTCTCCGGGCTCGAGCTGATGCAGAAGATGGCCGCGGGCAAGCTGTCGCCGCCGCCCATCGCGCAGACGCTCGGTTTCCGGCTGGTCGAAGCGACGCGTGGCCGAGCGGTATTCGAGTGCGAGCCAGCGGAGTTCCACTACAACCCGATCGGGATCGTCCACGCGGGCCTCGCGTTGACGCTCATGGACTCGGCCATGGGGCTGGCGTTCGTCACGACGCTCGACGAGCCTTTGGGCTGGACGACGCTCGAGATGAAGGCGAACTTCACGCGAGCGCTGACCGTCGACACCGGCGTCGTGCGCTGCGTGGGCTCGGTCGTTCATCCCGGTCGGCGGGTGGCGACGACGGAAGCGCGGGTCGAGGACTCGGAGGGCAGGCTGTTTGCGCACGGCACGAGCACGATCCTCGTGCTGTAGGAAGGCAGATCGCGCTACCCTGAGCCCATGCAGCGCGACGCGAGAGGAAGCTCGCGGTCCCCGGTAGTCGGGCGACGTCGCCGCGCGTAGCCGGCGAGCGTCGCGAGCACACCTTTCTAGACTCTGCCTCCCTAGACTGGCGCGCGATGGATCCGCTCTACAGGCCCGACGAGGTCGAGACGCGCTGGCAGCAGACCTGGGAGACCGAGGGTTTCTACGCGGCCGGAGTCGGAGCCCGTCGCGACCAGACGTACGTCATATGCGTCCCGCCGCCGAACGTCACCGGTGAGTTGCACATGGGCCACGCGCTCAATGGCTCGCTCCAGGACGTCCTGATGCGCTGGCACCGGATGCAGGGCTACGACACGCTCTGGCAGCCGGGATACGACCACGCCGGTATTTCGACGCAGAACGTCATCGAGAAGGAGCTCGCGAGGGAGGGCCTCTCGCGTCAGGACATCGGGCGCGAGGCGTTCGTCGAGCGGACGTGGGACTGGCTCGAGAGAACCGGCCGCACGATCATGGGCCAGTTCCGCCGCCTGGGCTGCTCGCTCGACTACTCGCGCGAGCGGTTCACGATGGACGACGAGTACGTCCGTGCGGTCATGACGTTCTTCGTCCGGCTCTGGGATAGGGGCTGGATCTATCGCGCGAACCGAATCGTGAACTGGTGCCCGTTTCACCAGACCGCCATCTCCGATCTCGAGGTCGTCCACGAGGAGATGGACGACACGCTGCTGACGATCCGCTACCCGTTCGCAGACGGTGACGGCCGGCAGGGCGTCTCGATTGCG
>DATFEK010000196.1:0-4587 GCA_035251305.1 Gaiellaceae bacterium
ATCGAGCCGTCTCCGGCTCTCGAGCTCGACTGCGGCTCGTGTCGTCTCTGCATCGACGCTTGCCCGACCGGCGCGCTCGACGAGCCGGGTGTGCTCGACGCGACGAAGTGCCTCTCGTACTGGACCCAGGCGCCGGCTGCCATCCCCGAGGAGTACAGGTCAGAGCTCCGAGACTCCGTCTACGGCTGCGATATCTGCCAGGACGTCTGCCCGTGGAATCGCGGGGTCGAGAAGCGGCGTAGAGGCATGCCGATCCCCGAGGAAGCGTCGCCCACCGTAGTGCTCCGCGACTGGCTCGAGGCGAGCGACGGCGAGCTGATTGCCGAGTTCGACCGCCTCTTCGTACCGCGAAACGAGGCTCGCTGGTTGCGGCGAAACGCACTGATCGCCGCGGGAAACGCCGGCACTGACGAGCTCGTGCAGAGCGTCGAGCACTATCTAGGGGACGGCGACCCCATGCTTCGTGAGACGGCGGGCTGGGCGCTTTCCAGAATCGCCGAACGGTCCGCATGACGTCGGACTCTGTGTCCGAGGGCCTCGCGGTCCTCGTTCACGAGGTGCGAAGCCCGGTGGCTGCGCTTTCCGCGATCGCGGAAACCTTTGCCGACCCGGGTCTCGACGAAGACGCGCGTCACGAGCTCGAGCGGCTGGCCGTTGCTGCGTGTCGAGGCATCGAGCGGATCGTGGTCGGTGCGACGATCGCCTCGGTTCGACTCGAGCGGCTCGAGGTCGGCGATGTGGTCCGCCAGGCGGCGTCCGCTGCCGCGCTCGGGGGGGCCCGCGTCGAACCGAGGATCGTGGACGGCCTTCCTGCCATCGAGGGCGATCCGCTGCGCTTGCGCCAGGCGCTGGACAATCTCGTGTCGAACGCGCTCACCCACGCGGGCTCGGACCGCGCAGTCGTCGTCAGCGCCGATTCGAGCAAGACCGCGGTCCTTCTCTCCGTCACGGACTCCGGTGCCGGAATACCTCTCGCCGAACAGAATCGGATCTTCGAAACAGGGGTTCGGCTGGACGACGCCACGGCCGGCGCCGGACTGGGCCTCGCGATCGCCCGTGCGATAGCGGAGGCGCACGGCGGCACGCTGACGGTGAAGTCGAATCCGGGCCGGGGCGCAACGTTCACGATCGCGATACCGCGGGCTAGCGCTAACCGGCGACGGCGGCTTCGAGACGGTACGTCCTGAGAAGGCTGCCGTCCGCGGCGTGCTCACGTAGGTCGAAGCTGGCACGTGATCCTTCGATCTCGACGCCGGTCGTCGTCGCCACACGCACCGGCAGTCCGGCGGCAACCTCGTAGACCTCGGCATATCCCGGCTGCTCGACGACGACGTACATGGCGCTCGGCTCCGGCTCGATCCAGACGAAGCCCATGGGCGTCTCATCCCGCGTCTGGCACCCGATCGAGAGCCTCGGATCGCGGAGCTGACTCGAGTAGAGCACGCCGTACGCGCCGTCGCACCAGCGGCGGTTGTCGTCTCTCGGACCGAGGCTGTTGTCGCAGCCGAAGACGCCGCGGCCCGAGGATTCGCGAAACGTGACGCTCTCGGAGCTCACGCCGACTCGCTCGATCGACGGGCCCGTTGCGCTCAACCCCCTGCTTCGACCGTGGAGACACGACCAGGAAGCGGTTCCGGGCCGGCCTTCGGGCGCGCGCGAGAGAACCTTGGTCAGTGCGGTTGGCACGTCGACCGCCTCCAGTTCCACCGGGACTTCGAGTACCGGAGAGGCGTCCATCAGTGCTTTCGGGGCCGGCTCTCCGTTCCCGTCGCAGCCGGAAAACATGATCGTTGCCACGAGGAGGAGAGACAGCCGAATCCTGCGCCTCCTCTCCGATCCTCGGTCAACTCCAACCGGTCCGGCGGACGCCGCCGTAATTCGAGTCGCCCCTGTAGGTACGTGTCCAGATGTTGGTGCCGTACGCCTCGCCCTTGGCCTCGATGATCTGGTCGGTTCCGTCGGTGTTCGTCGCGTAGATCATCCCGATGTGCCCCGACTTCGCCAAGGCGTCCATCTTGATCAGGGCCGACTTGGACACCGAGATGTTTGGTGCGCCCTCGCCCGCCTTGAAGCGCGCAGCTGTGTACGGACCATGAACGTGGCGGAACATGCCCCACTGGTAGAAGCCGGCATTGCTCTCGGTCTCGGACTCACGCCAGACCTTGAACGTGAACCCAGAGCAGTCCGCGCCCTCGCCGCCCGTGCCGGCGTTCTCTTGGGGATCGCCGGGCGAGTCGTCGACGTTGTTGTCGTTCCAGCACCCACCACCCCACTGGTAGCCCTCGTGGCGTGCCCGGAGCGCGACCGCAATCGAGCCGTCTCGGGTGATGTACGGAGTCGGCGTCGGAGCGGCATAGTTGCAGTTGTTCGCGATGAATCGCGTGTGATAGGCGCTGGCCGTTCCTGCGGCCGCGAGGCACGAGGCGATGGCGAAACTGATGAGAAATACGCGTGTGCCGGACATCACTTCACCTCCAAGTCGAAGCGATCCACGAAGACGCCCGCGGACGTCGAGCCGAACTGGAAGAGCGACGAGCCGGCAAGACGAAAGCGCGCAAGCGGTGCGGTCTCGGCCCATTCGGCGGACTCGAGTGCAAAGCTCTGCTTGACACCGCTTCGATCGAGCACGAGCACGAGGAACTGATCGCGGTCGTCCGTGTAGACGCGTGCCACGAGCACGAGGTGGTTCCCGAGCGGTTCCGCGAGCTGAACCTCGGCCAGCGCGGTTTCACTGGTGATCCGCCACGAGCGATGCACGCCGGCCGTACCGACGAGAGCGATACGAATCTCGTTGTCGTGGCGGAATACGATGACCTCGGTTCCGTCACCGTGCGGTCGTCCCGACCGCCCCCTCCGACGTTGATCCTCAGGCCCGACGAGCGATCCGGCGGCCGCGACCGGCATCCACTGTTGGGAAGGCTGCTGGAGGACGACGGGTCCTCCCGGGGCGTGCCGGATCTGCGACCAGCGCGCTTCTGCCGTCTCGGTCGAGCCCAGCGAGCGGCCATCCGAGTCGAATCGCCGAACGAGAGGCGTCCGGCCGGCTCGGCTGGCCGACTCGAGGACGTAGACGGTTCCGTCCCTAGCGAGCGTCATGTCGGCCAACGTCCCGTCGACCTCGACGGGTACCAGCGTCGGTGAACGTGCGTCGTGACTCCAGCGAAGCAAGCGCCCGTGTGCCTGGTCGAGGAGCACGACCGTGCCGCTCGCATCGACGTCGAACGCGGACGCTCCGATCGGCGCGCCGTTGCGTCCTTGCTCGAGTCCTGCCTCGTTCGGCCCGTCGCCCCAGGCCGCTGCCACGACGCGCTCGTCCGCTCGAGTGGACTCGCCAAAACGGTGTGTTCCTAGATCGATCTGGATCGTCCGCCCGAGCGGAAGGCTTCGATGGGGAGCCGAGGCGCCACCGGCCGGAAGAGTGACCGCGGCGCTCTGGGACTCGGCCTCGATCTCTGCGTAGTACGTGAAGCCTTCTCGGGACGACGCGATCGAGGTTGGAACTCGTGCCACGAGCCGACTCGTCCCACCGTCGCGTACCAGTGGGAGCTCGCGAAAGTGGCCACTCGTTCCGGGCCGCACGAACGCCGAGCCGGTGACGTCACATGACGACTCGGCCTCGTCCAGCGCCGGATCGATGCAGTACGCGTCGTACTCGAGGTCGACGGCACCAGCTGTCGTGAGAAGTCGCGGCAGGTGCGTGGCTTCGATGTACGGGTCGGTCGAGTCTGCCGTGCCTTGCGCGATTGCGGAACCGACGATGACGAGGATCGTCGACCCCACGAGCGTGCCGGCAAGCAACCCCGCGGCTGCGCTGCGTCCCAACGCGAAACGATTCCTCCGTCCGTCCATCGCGCTCCCTCGTTGTCTGATGCGAGAACGGTAGCTTGGGTCGAACACCCACAGCAATGCCCGCATGGAAGTCGGCGCGAAGTCGCGGCAGTTATGACACGGTCAGCGGCGCGTGGGAACGCGTCCGAGCTCGCGCTTCAGTCGGCGTGCCCGCTTGGCAACCACGTCGCGAAGCCGCTGCGGCTCGAGGACCGTCGTCTCGCCTCTGTCCGCGAGGATCTCGGACAGGAGCCAGTCTTCCGTCTTGTACGGAACGTCGGCCAATGCCGACCCGTCCGTCAGCGCGCGTGCTCCGCGTTCGAGCTTCCAGCGCGCGATCGCCGGCCCGTGGTGGAGACGCGCAACCCGCGGGTTGTGCAGGTAGGACGGGTCGAACCCGTCTCTCGGCTCGAAGGAGGCATTCGTCAGGGTGGCGGACCGCATCCGGTCGAGTCGGAACGTGCGAGCGCCGTCCACCGTCTGATCCCAGGTGTGCACTCGCCAAACGGGCAGCTCGCGCTCGATCGTGTACGGCTCGACGAGGCGCGGCGAGGGACTCTCTTCGCCCTCCTTCAGGTACTCGATCTCGACGACGATCCGCTTCTCGGCTGCCTCGCTCAAGACCTTGACGAGCGCCTCTTCGTCGGACGCATCCCTGGGCTCCGGCGTGCCGGCGAGATCGAAGCGGCCGAACGTCTCCTCGAGCTTCTTCCTGACTCGTTTCAGGGGAGAGTGGGCATCTGCCGCGATCGTCGGGCC
>DATFEK010000218.1:0-4398 GCA_035251305.1 Gaiellaceae bacterium
CTCGAGCTCGAGGGCGCGCGGTAGACACGAGCGCTCGTCGCCTCATGCAACCGTCACGGTGAACCTGACAGACGAGTGGCCTGTGGAGGTGATGAGTACAGTCGGTGCACGATGCGACGCGCTCTCGCGGCAGCTGCGCTCCTCGTGGCCGCCCTGCCGTTCGCCCTGGTCGGCTGCGCCGCGTCTCGGAATGCCGACGAGCCTGAGCTCGGGACGCTGCTCGATCGCGTCGTCGCTGCCGGCGCGCCCGGGGTTCTCGTGGTCTTGCGAGAAGACGGGCACGTGCGCACCGAGGCGCGCGGATTCGCTGACCGCAGCCGATCGAGTCGGATGCATGCCGACCGGCGATTTCGCATCGGTAGCGTCACGAAGACCTTCGTCGCGACCCTCGTGCTTCGGCTCGCCGAGAACGGCACGCTAGGACTCGAGGATACGGTCGAGCGCTGGCTTCCCGGCGTCGTTCCCGGCGGCCAGGCAATCACGGTACGGCATCTGCTCGCACACACGGCCGGGCTGTTCGACTACGTCGGGGATGACCGCGTCGTCGGCGATCGCGAACGGCGCTGGACGCCGAGAGAGCTGGTCGCGCTCGCAGTCGCACATGCTCCCGAGCGGTCGCCTTCCGGGCGGAGCTTCGCGTACTCGAGCACGAACTACATCGTGCTCGGCCTGATCGCTGAAAAGGCGGGCCGCGCGCCTCTCGACCGCCAGCTTCGGGAACGTCTCTTCGAGCCGCTCGGCCTCCACAGCACGAGCTTCGTCCCGGGTGTGATCCGCGGACGCCACGTGCACGGGCACTTGGCGCCGTCGCGTCAGGGGATCATCACCGGTCCTCCCCGCGATACGAGCGACGAGCCCGCTTGGTGGACGTGGGCGGCCGGCGGAATCGTCTCGACGGCGGACGATCTGCAGCGCTTCTTCGCCGCGCTCCTCACGGGACGAGTGCTCGGCCCGGCGCTTCTGCGCCAGATGGAGACGCTCGTGCCGGCCGGTCGGTTGCGATACGGCCTCGGAATCGCCGCAGTCCCGACATCGTGCGGGTCGGCCTGGGGCCATTCGGGGAACGTCCAGGGCACGATTGCCGTCGCGTGGAACACGAGGGACGCGTCGCGTCAGCTCGTACTCGTGGTGAATACGTACCCGCTCTCAGCGGAGCTCGAGAAGGCGGTGCGGCGGCTCCAGGATGCGGCATTTTGCTCTGGCTCGTAGTCGTCCTCGACCGGCGCCTCCGTTCGGCTCGGCCCTGGGCTCTTCCTACTCGAGCAGCCTGTAGCCGACTCCCCACACGTTGACGATGTAGCGGTCGGCCTCGGTGACGCGGAGCTTCTTCCGAAGACGAGAGGCGTGTGACTCGAGTGTCCTCGTGCGCCCGAGGGCGCGGAACCCCCACACCTCGCGCAAGAGCTCCTCCTTCGTAAAGACCCGATAGGGCTCGGCGGCGAGACGGGTGAGGAGCTCGAACTCCTTCGCCGACAGCAATACGGCTGTGTCGCGTACCGAGACCCGACGTGTGCGCTTGTCGATGACGAGCTCGTCCGCGACGAGAACGTCGGCGGTCCCGACCGAGCTCCTGCGCAGCAGCGCGCGGATTCGCGCCAGCAGCTCTTCGTACGCGAACGGGCGGCCGATGACGTCGTCGGCACCGCGGTCGAGGGCACGCACGCGCTCGATGGGATCGGACGAAGGTGCGAGGAGAATCACCGGCACGTTTCGATCCCAGGTGCGCCCCGGCTCCCCGCGCCGCAGGCGCAGGCAGAGGTCGAGCTCGGCGAGCAGGACGACGTCGGGGCGCGCGCTCTCCGCGAGCTCGAGGGCCTCGCTCCGGCGCGCTGCGCCGAGGACGTCGAAGCCGTCATCGCGTAGCTGCCGACCGAGGTACTCGCGCGTCTCGGACTCCGGCTCGGCGACGAGGACTGCGCTCGGCATCCCGCCGACGCTAGCCCCGGCGGGCGGCTCGCGCCAGTTGTCCTTTGCGGCGGATCCGTGACAAGCCTTCCTCAGCCGTCCGCTGCGGCCTTGGCTATGACGACCTACAGCCTCCCATGGCGGAGGATCCCCCACACGAGCCAGACCCCGAAGACCCCGGCGAGCAGGAAGCCGACGAGCGCGAGCAGGTGGATTCCGGCCGCGTGCGGCCCACCGGTCGCGAAGACGCCGATGATCGCGGAGCCCATCAGCCCGCCGAGGATGACCAGCGCGACGGCGATCCGGTTCGTCGCCTTGTCGATGTGGTCGTCGATCTCGTCGATGCCGGGGTTCTCGATGTGAACCTGGAACGTCCCGCTACGCAGGAGCTCCAGGATGTCGGTCACCTGGTACGGGACCTCGCGTGCGATCGAGCCGAGCGCCAGCGCCTCGGCCGTGGCTTGCCGAGCGAGGAACCGCGGATGGAAACGGTCCGCGAGCAGCCCCCGTGCGTAGGGCTTGGCGACCTCGAAGACGTTGACGTCCGGATACACCTCCTGCCCGACCGAAGCGAGCGTCGCGATCGCCTTGTCGAGCATCACGAAGCGGCTCGGGAGGCGAAGGTTCATCGAGTAGATCAGCTGGAACCCCTCGCGAATGACCTGAATCGGGTCGATGTCCGAGAGGCGGGTCCCGTAGTACCGGTCGAAGAGGACGCGAAGCTCGGCGCGGAACTCCTGCTCGCGCTCGGGTGCGTAGCGAACGCCGAGCTCGCGGAGCCGGCGTGGGATCGCGTCGACGTTCTCCGTTGCCGCGTCGACGAAGAGGCGAGTCAGCTTCGCCATGTCCTCGTCCGTGAGCTTTCCTGCCTGCCCGAAGTCCACGAGCCCGAGCTCGCCCGACTCGAGGACGAAGATGTTCGCGGGGTGCGGGTCGGAGTGGAAGAAGCCGTGCCGGAACACCATCGTCATCCAGGCGTCCGCGAGCCTGTGGGCGATGTCGCGCCGCTCGTCCGGCCGCAGCGACTCGAGGTCGAGGTCCGCGACCTTCGTCCCGCGCAGGAACTCGAGCGTCAGGACGCGCCCCGTCGAGTACCGGCGGATCACGCGGGGGACGACGACCCCCTCGCTGCGCGCGAAGTTGCGGTGGAAGAGTTCGGCGTTCCGTGCCTCGTGGCCGAAGTCGAGCTCGAGTCGAATCGAGCGCGCGAACTCGTCCACGAGCTCGTTCGGGTCCATGAACTCGAGTGCCCTCACCCTCTCGTGGAGGAGCCTCGCGGCCTGGTAGAGGAGTCCGAGGTCGGCCTCGATCTGTCCGGCGGCCGCGGGACGCTGCACCTTGACCGCGACTTCCTGTCCGTCCGGCAGGACCGCACGGTGGACCTGCCCGATCGAGGCGGACGCGAGCGGCGCGAAGTCGAACTCGAGGAACGCCTTGTCGAGTGTCAGGTCGAGCTCGGCCTCGACGACCTCCTGGATCTGCACGAACGGAATCGGCGAGACGGCGTCCTGCAACCCTCGGAGCTCGGCGACGATGTCCGGGGGGATCACGTCCGGCCTCGTCGAGAGAAGCTGCCCGAACTTGACGAAGGTCGGCCCGAGCTCGTCGAGCATCTCCCGCAGTCGCCGACCACGGTCCGAGACCGTGGCGGAGGGCACGCCGTCCGCGCCCGAGGCGAGGTCGCCGAGGCGGTTTCGCCTCAGGAAGTAGCCGAACCCGTGCCGCACCGCGACCTGGGCGATCTCGGACAGCCGTCCGAGACTGCGCGGCTTGGCCTCACGCGTCGCCATCGCGTGATTGTAGGCCTGGCCTCCTGTCGTACGGGCTATCGCGAGGGCGCGCGCTCGAGCAGCTTCAGCCGGTGCTCGATCTGAGCCACCCGCAGTGAGAGGTCGTCGACTGTCTGCTGTGATGCCACGCCCAGGTCGCCCGCGAGTCGCGAAGCCGTGCTCCCCGTCGACTCGCCGAGGCGGCCGGCTTCGCGTCGCCAGCTGTCGAGGACGTCGGCGATGGCCGAGCGAACCTCGTCTCGCTCGACGCCCAGCCGGCGCGAGAGCTCCTCCGCGAGACGGTCGGCGCGCTCCGCAGCAAGGGCGAGGGCGCCGAGCCCGGCGAGAGTCACGGTCTCCAGCGTGCCTCGGTCGTCAGCGGGATCGGCCATGCGGCCTCGAGGCGCGGCGCTGCCGCCTCCGCTCACGTTTGGACGACGTCGGGCCGGCGATGCCCGCGGTCGCAGCGGCCGGGGCCGGAGTCGGGGCGGGCCCGCGCGGCGGTGAGACCGGCTGACCTCCCGTATCGTCACCGTCGTCCTCGGGACCATCGTCGAGAAGGGTCCCGCCCACGGTGGCGATCCCTTCGAGCGCACCGAGGTCGTCGCGCCGTCGCTGGAACTCGGGTTCCCGCTCCTTGAGCATGGCGAGCAGCGGCGCGGCCAGGAAGATCGACGAGTACGAGCCGGCGCCGATACCGACGAGGAGCGCAAAGGCGAAGTCC
>DATFEK010000198.1:0-10951 GCA_035251305.1 Gaiellaceae bacterium
CTGCGGTGACTCGATCCATCTGTACACGCACTGCGGTACCCACATCGACACGCTCAACCACCTCGGCTTCTACGGCAGGTTCTGGAACGGGTGGACGGCCGACGCCGATCTGGGCAGCCGCATCTGGACGAAGGGCGGCCTCGACAAGTATCCGCCCGTGATCGCACGCGGCGTGCTCCTCGACGTCGCCGGTCTTCACGGGGTCGACTGCTTGGACGACGGATACGCGATCACGCCGGACGACCTGAAGAAGGCGGCTTCCGAGCAGGGCGTGCAGATCCCGCCGAAGAGCGTGGTTCTCGTCCGGACGGGCCGCATGACCAAATGGCCGGATTTCGACGGCTACCTGAAGAACCCGCCGGGAATCGGGCTTCCCGCGGCCAAGTACCTCTGTGAAGAGGCGGGGGCGATGTGCATCGCCGGCCACTCGATCGCGCTCGAGGTACTCCCGTCGGAGGAGACCGACGTCTTCCTCCCGGTGCACTGCTACATGTTCGCGACCGCGGGAGCACAGATCATCGAGGTCGTGAACATGGAGGCGATCGCCGCGGAGAAGCAGTACGAGTTCGCCTTCCTCGGCTTCCCGCTGAAATTGCGCGGTGCAACGGGCGCTCCGATGCCTGCCTACGCGGTGCCGCTTCGCGACTGACGCGGAAGCACGCCGTCTTTACGAGACAGGGCCGGGGTCAGACCCCGGCCCTGTCTTGCGGAAGGCGCCACTCGTTGGCTCTCCTTTCGCGGGCTGGGACGTCAGGATCGAATGCGTTGCTCCCGTGAGTCCTCCGTGCCGGGATTGCTCACTGCTGCTCTCGCCTGCCGGAAAGCGAGTTCCTATTCGAAGACGTCGAGCGGAAGGAGCGCAGAGACGAGCGGGTAGGGGACATCGACGACCTCTGAGACGCGAACATCGACAACGGCCGAGCAGAGCGCGTAGGCGGCCGCGCGTTCGAAGCCGCGCGTCGCCTCGAGGTAGCCGATCATCTCGAGCAGCGCCTCGCGCAGCGCCGCGTCCACGTCCATGGGTGTGTCGAGGGCGATCCCCGTCGTCGCGTGCCACGGGCCGCGCGGCTTCTCGGGCGGTGTCTCGAAGCTCGGGAAGCGCTGTCGCCAGGTCTGCTCGGACTCCTTCAACGGGCGGAGCCGGACGGTTGCGCTCCCGGCGACCTCGATCGCGGTGCCGCACACCTCGCCGTCGCCCTGCGCGAAATGGAGATCTCCGATCGAGAAGAGCGCGCCCGGTACGTGCACCGGAAGGTAGAGTCGCGAGCCCGCAACGAGCTGGCGGATGTCGATGTTGCCGCCGATCGGCCGTGGCGGGATTGTCCGGAGCCCCGCGGCTGCAGAAGGGGGAAGCGCCCGCTCGGGCATGTCCTCGGCGACCGGGCCTCCCGCGTCTGCGATCGCGCGCTCTCGACGACGGATCTCCTCCATGAGAGCGTGCGAGGGAGCGACACCGATGACACCGGCGAAGGCAGCCTCCGGCACTGCAACGCCTGGCAGCTGCGCCGAGCGTGCAAAGCCGTTTCGGATGTCCCAGTGCACGACGAACGGATCCGGGAACAGGTCCGCGAGGAAGCCGAAGCCCGGAATGACCGCCGTGACGCCGTAGTCGGCCACCTCGTAGGACACGAGCTCGACCTCGAGCAGGTCGCCGGGCTCGGCCCCTTCGACCCAGACGGGCCCGGTGAGGGGATGACCAAGGCCGAGATCGAGACGACCGGCATCCTCGTGCGTGCTGTCCTGCGTCAGCTGACCGTCGAGGCCGTCGCGCGTCTCGAGGGTGATCTCCTCGCCGAGCCCGACCGAGGCGACCGGCTCGAGATCGGGATGCCAGCGGTTGTGCGTAGCGTCGGTCGGAACTCTCATAGCTGCACCTTCACCTCTTCCGCGGCGAGCGCGGCGGCCGCGATCTCCTCGGCCGTCCAGACGCGTGGTCCGCGGAGCTCGTGCACCGAGACGATCGCGACGAGGCGCTCGTCCCGCAGAATTGGCGTCACGATCCGCGCCGAGAGCCCGCCGTAGGTCTGGAGCATCTGCTGGAACGCCGGATCGTGGTTCGCGGCGCGACTGTCGTTCTGGACGACCTGGCGACCTCGCTCGAGGTCTCGGACGACCGGTTGGGTGCGGAGATCGACGCTCCGTTCCTCCCTCAGCGACCCGACACCGGGCGCGAGCGCCTCGTGCGTCACCGGGAAGGCGTACTCCCCAGGCACGTCCTGCCGAAGCGTGACCCGGCTCGCTCCGGTCCTGGCAAGCAAGCGCTCGACGACCGCTCCGAGCGCGCTCACGGTTCCACGGCACGCGCGAGAACGCGCGCAGGCGCGCCGTCGCCGTCGATGACGCTGAGCGGAAGGAAGACGAACTCGGCGCGGCGACCCGCTAGGTCGATCCAGTTACCGATCGCCTTGACGCCACGCGGGGCGACGTTCGCTCTCCAGCCTCGCCCGCCCGTCCTCGGCGCGGCTTCGATCGGACCGCACACGGCGATATTCCGTACCACATGTGGAGACATGGGCGTTAGAGTCGGCGCGTGCCAGTGGATGCGAAGCGAGCCGTCTCCGAGCTGAGAGAGCTTCGGGAGCTGACCGAGGACGAGAACGGCGCGCAGCGCGTGGCATGGACGGAGACGTGGGAAACGGCTCGTGACTGGCTTCGCGGGCTCGTCGCGGATACCGGCGCGACGGAGTCGATCGACCCTGCGGGAAACCAGTGGTTCACGCTCCCGGGCGCGACGAACCGCGCCGTGCTCGTCGGCGGACACATCGACTCGGTGCCGAACGGGGGCTGGCTCGACGGCGCGCTGAACGTCGTCGCGGGAGTCGAGGTGCTCCGGCGCATCGCCGCCGAGGGGCAGCCTGCCGTCACTGTCCGCCTGGTCAACTGGGCGGACGAAGAGGGCGCCCGCTTCGGGCGAAGCCTGTTCGGATCGAGCGCGGCCGCCGGATCGATGGCCGATCAGGACGAGCTGCGCCAGCTCGTGGATCGCGACGGAACAACGCTTCCGGACGCCCTCGTCACGCACGGCGTCGACCTCGACCGCGCTCTCGATGCGAGGCCGGAGCTCAAGACCGCAGCAGCCTACCTCGAGCTCCACATCGAGCAGGGCCCGGTGCTGGAGTCGCTCGGTCTTCCGCTCGGCGCCGTCCAGGGAACGTTCGGCGTCGAGCGCCATCGCGTCACGTGGCACGGCCAGGCCGCCCACGCCGGGTCGACTCCGATGGACAAGCGTCGTGACGCTCTCGCCGGCGCGGCGAAGCTCGCGCTGGAGATACGCGAGATCGCGCGCCGCACCGGCGGAGGCGCCGTTTGCACCTCCGGCGGAGTGGTCTGCAAGCCTGGAATCGTCACGTCGGTGGTGGAAACGGCCGAGCAGCTGCTCGACCAGCGCGATCTAGACGCACGCCGGTTGGCGACGATGCTCGCCGAAGCGAAGGCTTCGAGCGAGCGGTTCGCCGCCGAAGAGTCGCTCGACGTCGAGTGGGAGAGGATCTGGTCGATCGAGCCGGTCCTCTTCGACGACACGCTGCTCGGCTTCTGCGAGGACGCGATCGTCGAAGTCAACGGCATCGCGCATCGCCTTCCCTCGGGCCCGCTGCACGACGCGGCCGAGGTCGCGCGGGCCGGCATCCCGGCGGTGATGATGTTCGTCCAGAGCCTGCGCGGGCTCTCCCACACCAAGCTCGAGGACACTCGCGAGGACCACCTCGAGCTCGCCGTTTCCGCCCTCGACCTCCTCACGTCGAAGACGATCGGCTGGGTGGCCGAGGGCGGCGGCCGCTGAGCTCGGGTTGTTGACCGGAGCAGACGTGCACTGCGCGCATCTGGTGCTCCCCGCCGGGAGTGCTGCGAGATAATCCGATCTCCGAACTACCGAGGGAGACACACATGGCTCTGAGCTTTGGCGTCACCGTATTGCCCGACCCCCCGTCCAGCCGCCTCGTAGAGCTCCTCCAGCTGGCCGAGTCACACGGCTTCGCATACGGGTGGACCTACGACTCGCACCTCCTCTGGCAGGAGTCGTTCCCGCTCCTTACGCTCGCCGCCCAGGCGACCTCGACCATGAAGCTCGGGCACTGCGTGACGAACCCCGGCACGCGAGAGCCGACCGTTCTCTCGAGCGGCTACGCCACGCTGCACGACATCTCCGAAGGACGCATGGTCATGGGAATCGGGCGCGGCGACTCGGCGCGACGCACGATCGGCCAGCAACCGGTCAAGGTCGCGGAGTTCGAGCGACGCCTCGTGATGATCAAGGAGTTCATGAACGGCCGCCAGGTGCACTGGAACGACAAGGAGCTTCAGCTCAAGTGGGTGCGTCCTGAGCTGCCCGAGATCCCCATGTGGGTCGCCGGGTACGGGCCGAAGGCGTTGGCCGTCGCCGGTCGCGTCGGTGACGGCGTCATCATCCAGCTCGCCGACCCCGTGATCATCCGGTGGATCATGGACACCGCGCGCAAGGCGGCCGAGGAGGCCGGACGCAACCCGTCCGCGCTTCAGTGCATCGTCTGCGCACCGAGCCACATCACCGATGACATCGCCGATGCACGCGACCAGGTGCGCTGGTTTCCGGCGATGGTCTCCAATCACGTCATGGACCTGATCGAGCGATACGGCTTCGAGTCGGAGATCCCGCACGAGCTCACGGAGTACGTGCGAGTGCGCAAGTTCTACGACTACAACGAGCACTCGCGGGTCGGCGCGAAGCACGGCGAGTTCGTGACGGACGAGATCTGCGATCGATTCTGCGTCCTCGGCAACGCCGAGCAGGCGACCGCGAAGCTCAAGGAGCTCGAATCCATAGGCGTCGACCAGTTCAACATCTACCTCATGACCCACGGGCAGGAGGAGGACCTCGGCGCCTACGGGAAGGACATCATCCCGCAGTTCGCGGGCGTCGCCGCGTAAGAGCCGCGGTCAGACCCCACTGGTCTCACACCTCAGTAGATGGTTTTCCCCAGCGCGCTCGCGACGAGCTCCACGGCCGTGAGCGCTGTCGTGTTCTCCCGATCGAGAATCGGGTTCACCTCGACGACCTCGAGCGAGCCGGCGACGCCCGACTCGGCGACGAGCTCGAGCGCGAGGTGCGCTTCGCGATAGGTCAACCCGCCGCGCACGGGCGTTCCGACTCCGGGCGCAAGCTCCGGATCGAGCGCGTCCATGTCGAGCGAGACGTGGACGAATCCCTGACCGGAGACGCGGTCGAGGGCTTCCTGCATCGCCCGCTCGACGCCGATGCGGTCGATCTCGCTCATCGTGAAAACGCGCACGCCCGCCTCCCGCAGCAGGCCGCGTTCGCCTTCGTCCGCCTGTCGGAGCCCGAGGAGCACGACCCGCCTGGCGTCGATCGCGGGAAGTGGCCAGACCTCGCTCTCGAACTCGGGCCCGGCCAGTCCTAGCGCGGCCGCCAGGGGCATGCCGTGGACGTTTCCGCTCGGGCTCGTCTCCGGCGTGTTGATGTCGGCGTGAGCATCGATCCAGAGGACACCACCGGGTCCGTGGACCGAGGCCAGGCCGCCGAGGGTCCCGATCGCGACCGAATGATCGCCGCCGAGAACGAGCGGAATGGCTCCAGCCCGCAGCTCCTGGACGATCTTCGCGGCGATGCGCTCGCACGTCTTCGTGATCTCCGGCAGAAACCGCGCGCGCTCGTCGCGCAGTGCCGTCGCCTCTGGGACGGCGGTTTCGACATTCCCGTGATCTCGAACGAGGAAGCCGAGACTCTGAAGCCGCTCCTCGAGACCCGCGTACCGGATCGCCGACGGGCCCATGTCCACCCCGCGCCGACCTTGACCGAGGTCGAGCGAAGCGCCGATGATCGCGATCGCGCGTTCATGGTGGGAAGCCACCGCGGGAACCTACCGGGACGCGCGGCTACACTGAGGCGCCGCGGCGAGGTAGCTCAGTCGGTAGAGCACACGGCTGAAAACCGTGGTGTCGCCGGTTCGATTCCGGCCCTCGCCACTGGGCGAAGTGTCGGGTTGCTTTCTGGGGGAACCTCCCGGTTCCCCCAGCCCCCCTCCACTGGTCCGCTGCGCGGACAAGACGCTTCGCGTCTGGTTCGATTCCGGCCCTCGCCATTCGAACGTGTAGCGTCGCCCCGGTGGAGCTCGCGTTTCTCTCCGCCCTCGAGCAAGCACGACTGATCCGCGAACGGCAGGTCTCGTCCGTCGAGCTCGTGCAGCTGTACCTCGAGCGGATCGAGGCGCTGGATCCGCAGCTCAACTCCTTCGTCACGATTCGTGCGGAGGACGCCGTCGCGGACGCGCGCGCGTCGGACGAGAGCAAGAGCGACGCTCCGTTCCGAGGGGTCCCGATCGCGGTCAAGGACTTGACCGCGACTGCAGGCATCCGTACGACGTACTCCTGTCGCGCGTTCGTGGACAACGTCCCCGACTTCGACACCGCCGTGGTTCGCCGCATCCGTGAGGCCGGGTTCGTGATCCTCGGGAAGTCGAACACACCGGAGTTCGGAACCGTCGCCTTCACCGAGTCGGACCTGAACGGTGCGACGCGGAACCCGTGGAATCTCGAGCGCACGCCGGGCGGATCGAGCGGAGGGGCTGCCGCCGCGCTCGCCGCAGGACTCACCCCGATCGCGCACGGGACCGACGGTGGCGGCTCCATCCGGATTCCCGCATCCTGCTGCGGCGTCTTCGGGCTGAAGCCCTCCAGAGGACGCGTATCGAGTGCCCCTTTTACGTCTCTCGAGGGTCTCGCGACGGCCGGCCCGCTCTCGAGAACCGTCGAGGACGCAGCCGGCCTTCTCGACGTCCTTGCCGGCTACGAGCCCGGCGATCCCTGGTGGGCGCCGCTCCCCGGGCGCCCGTTCGCCGAGACGGTCAGCGAGCGCCCCTCGCCCCTCCGCATTGCCGTCACATCGACGCCGCCGATCGAGGCGGTCGTCCATGCGGACTGTGCCGACGCACTGCGGTCCGCGGCAGTGCTCCTCGAGGGCCTCGGTCACGAGGTCGTCGACGCGACGCCACCGTGGTCGGAGTCGGGTCTCATCGACGACTTCATCACCGTCTGGCAGGTGAGCCCGACGTTGTATCCGGTCGACCCGGAGCTCTTGACGCCTCTCAACCGCAGGCTCGCCGAGGAAGCTCGTTCGGCGTCGGCAGCAAGCTACGCCGCCGCAGTGGCGAACCTGCAAATGGCGGCGCGGCGAATCGTCGGGTTCTGGGGAGAGTTCGACATCGTCCTGACGCCGACACTCGCGCTGCCGCCGGTTCCGATCGGATGGCAGGAAGTCGACACGAGCGACGAGCTCGAGCAACTGCGGCGGAATACGCTCTTCACGCCGTTTACCGCGGTCGCGAACCTCACTGGACTTCCCGCGGTGTCCGTTCCCCTGCACTGGAACGAAGACGGCCTTCCAATCGGCGTCCACGCGATCGGCCCGCCCTCCGGCGACGCACTCCTGCTCAGCCTCGCAGCGCAATTAGAAGCTGCGAGGCCTTGGGCGGACCGGCACCCGCTCGTCTCGGAGCTCAGCCCGCGAGCGTGATCCGGATCTCCTGACCGGGCGACGCGTGCAGCATTCGAGATGCGTTTCCGCGGGAGATGGCGACCGACATGTTCTTGTAGCTGTCCTCGTAGAGGATGACGTCCCCCGGGCGCGCGTCGGCAAACGTCCGTGCCATCAGCGCGTAGTACCTCTCGCCTGCCAGCGCGATCTCGACGCGCGTGCCCGACACGATGCCGAGTCCTTCCACGTCGTCTCGGGTGAGGTTGAGCGCGATGTTGCCGAAGCTGTCGACATAGAGGAGCGTCGCGACGATCGCGCCGTCCGCGATGACGAGCTCAGGCACGTCCAGGCGAACCAGGCCCTCCGGATCGACGGGCGGACCGAGCTCCTCCACCGCGACGCCTCGTGCGAGGTGCGCCGCAGCCGGGCTGAAGAGATCGCGCCCGTGAAACGTCCGCGAGATCGTCTCGAGCGCGTAGTCGGGGTTCGCGAGCTCGTGAGCTGCGACGATCCCCGCTCGACTGGCCGCTGGAAGCAGGAGTCCGTTGTCCGGGCCCACGTACAGGCGACCGCCATCGTCCCGAAGTACGAGCGGACGGCGGGGGCCGCCGACACCCGGGTCGACGATCGCCAAATGGACGCCTACCGGCATGAAGCCGATCGTGTTGGCGAGAACGAGGGCTCCCTGCAGGACTGCCTGCGGCGGTATCCCGTGGGTGATGTCGATGATCTGCGTCTCTGGGGCGATGCGTTTCATGACCCCGTGACAGGTACCGACGAAATCGTCCTTGAGCCCGAAGTCGCTCAGGAACGTGATGAACACGCGAGGAGACTACCGCTGTAGGTCTCGAACGAGCTAGCGTCGACCCCTTGCGCGCGCAGGTGGGCAGCGCCGGAGGCGCTCGCGTCTCATCTCGCCGCAGAGACGGAGACCACCCGGGCGAATCCGGACGAAGGCCGTGGGCACCTGGAGCGGGAGCGGCCGGCCAACGTGCAGCGACCTCGTCACTCGGTGCCCATCGCCCCTTCGCTTGACCCGCGCACGGGCGCAGCATAGTCGGGGGGTCGGCCGAGTCTCTCGCGAGACCGGACCAGCTCGAGCAACTCCGCCGTCTCACGTTGCAGGCGAGAAAGCTTGGCGGCGATGATCGCGACGTACACGAGCACGAAGACGAACACCGCCCCGTACGCAGCCGCGACGTACTGGCCCTGCGTCACTGAAGCGCCTCGCGGAGGTCGCGGAGGTCGGAATCGAGCCGCTTGCCGGCGAGCTCCACGCGATAGAGCACGTAGGCGAGAAGCGTCACGGCAGCCCAGGCGATGCAGAAAGTCGCAAACATCGAGCCGGCCATCTGCGGGCCCTCGCGGGTGAACACCGTGGGATGGATCAAATTCTCTGCCAGGCGAATCGCCAGGAAGCTGACCGGAATGAGCACGACGCCGAAGAGCGCGTATACAGCCGAGGACCGCGCGCGTCGCGATCCCTCCTGGAGTGAGAAGCGCAGCATGAAATAGGCGCAATAGAAGAGGAACAGCACCAGGAAGAGCACCAGCTGATCCTCGCTCCAGAGCCACCAGTGGCCCCACGACGCTTTCGCCCAGATCGAGCCCGTGATCAACGTCAGCGCTCCGAAGATCGTGCCCTGGTGAATCGCCACGTAGCTCTCGAGGTCGTACCGCTCCTCCCCTAGCCAGAGGAGCCGAAGCGCCTTCCAAGCTCCGAGGCCGAAACAGAAGTACGCGGTCAGCGCAATGGGCACGTGAATGTAGAAGATGCGCTGCGAGACACCCTGGTCCTGGTCTTCTGCGACCACGATGAGCGCCAGAACCAGCGCCAGCCCCATGAGCCCCGCGGCGAGCGCGGCGAGACCCGGAAGACTGCGGATCGACGTGGAGGTCAGGTCTACTCCGTAACGACGTACTCGAAGGACGCCCACGAGAGTACCGCGAAGATCCCGTCGTACAGCGCAAGGAGGAGGAGGTAGCGCCCCGCCTCGGGTGAGACGGCTGCGCCGACACCTCCAATTACCAGCGGGATCGCCAGTGGAAGCACGAGCACCGGCAGGAGCAGCTCTCTCGAGCGGCCGGCGGCAGCCATGGCGGCCATGAGTGAGCCCACGGCGCAGATGCCGACGTCGGCGAGCAGGACGCCCGCGAGCGCCGTCGCGTCGAGTGGCGCGAAGAAGAGCACGAACGTAGGAAGCGCGACGGCCTGCGCCGCGACGAGAAAGGTGAGCGTGGCCAACGTCTTTCCGAGCCAAATTGCGCTCCGCTCGGAGGGGGCCAGCACGAGACCGTCGAGCACTCCGTGCTCGTGCTCGGGCACCCAGGCGCGGGCCAGTCCGAGCAAGGCCGTGAAGACGATCGCAACCCAGAGGAGGCCGTAGGCCGCGCCGTCGCCCGTTCCTTCAGGAAGCGCGAAGTGGAAGACCACGAGAGTCGCGACGACGAAAAGGAGCATCGCTGGAAGCGTGTCGGAAGCACGGAGCTCGACCCGGAGATCCTTGCGCGTGAGCGCCGCGACGTCGGTCAAGTAGGTCATGCGAGCGCCACCGTCGTGGTCGTCAGCCGAGCGACTCGCTGCGGGTCGTGCGTCGCTACGACGAGAGTGCGCTCGCCAGCGAGTGCCTCGAGCTCGCCGTCGAGCAACGTCGCGCCCGCATCGTCGAGCGCCGAGAACGGCTCGTCGAGGAGGATCAGGTGCGGTTCGTGCAGCAGCGCGCGACACAGCGCGAGTCGCTGCGTCATGCCTCGTGAGTACGTCGAGACGCGCTCGTTTCGCGCATCCCAGAGCGAGAAGCGCTCCAGAAGCATTCCGATCCGCTCCCGCCGCTCGGGCACACGATAGAGGCGACCGAAGAGCTCGAGATTCTCGAGGGCCGTGAGCTCCCGGTACACGAGCGGCTCGTGCGCGAGATACCCGATCTGCGCTCGCTCGACATCCACTTCCAGCGTCCCACGTGTCGGAATGATGAGACCCGCGAGCAACCTCAGGAGCGTGGTCTTCCCCGATCCATTCGGGCCGGTAACGGTGGCGAACCCACCAGCGGGAACGGCGATGTCGGCGCCGACGAGAACTCTTCTCCGTCCGTACCGCCTCTCGAGGCCGCGGCCCCTGATCACGAGACGAGGACGTCGAGTGCGACGAATCCGAAGTAGACGACGCTGATCACGCCGTTGAGCGTGAAGAAGGCCGAGTCGAGCCGGCGGAGATCGCCAGGTCGCACGATGGAGTGCTCGTACGCGAGCAGAGCGGTCGTGGCCACCACGCCGAGCCAGTAGAGCGCACCGAGCTCGAGCCCGAATCCGGCGATCGCGAAGAGCGCGACCACTCCCGCGTGCAGAACACGGGCACCGCGGAACACACCCCGCTCGCCGAAGCGCGCGGCCCACGAGTGAAGCCCCTCGCTCCGATCGTGGTCCAGGTCGAACAGCGAATAGAACAGGTCGAACCCCGCGACCCACAAGAGCACGGCTCCGCCG
>DATFEK010000211.1:0-3947 GCA_035251305.1 Gaiellaceae bacterium
CTGCCGGCTCGCGGCGAGCTCGGCGAGGACGGACGCGCTCGCGGCGGCGATTCGCGGCTCGACCCCGAGCTCGAGCAGCAGCTCGCGCGCCGCGTCCATCTCGTCCACGCGGCGCGACGCGTGCCGGCGACTCCCCTCGACGAGTCGCTCGAGAAGCGGCTCGCCGATGACGGCTGCGATCTCTCGCTCGAGCCAGCTCGCGTGACCGCCGGCATCGGCCGCACGCAGGCTCTCCAGCGCGGAGGCTGCGAGCCCCTTCATGAAGATCGAGCGCAGGAGCTTGAGGGTCGCGGCGTCACCGGGACGGTCCGACACGACCTCGACGGGCATGCCGAGGGGTCCGATCACCTCCGCGAACGCCTCCGCGCCGGGACCCGACGCGAGAGCCGGTGTTGCGAGGCCGCGTTCTGGGACGGGTCCGAGCAACGCGACGTCGGCGAACCGTGCGCCGGCTCCGGCCACGAGCGCGGCGACGTCGCGCTTCAGCGAAGGCGACGCCGTGTTCAGGTCGGCGTAGATCGCACCGTCGCGGAGACCGGGCAGCGTCGACTCGGCCGCGGCGAGTGCTGTCGACGCGGTCGTCAGAGCGAGCACCACGGTGCTTCCCGAGACCGCCGTGGCAGGGTCGTCGGTCTGCGCGACGCCGGCGGGAGCCGGGGTGACCCGCGGGTCATAGCCGTGAACCTCGACGCCCATGGCGACGAGGTCGGCGGCGAGTCGACCACCGGCCTCGCCGAGACCGAGCACGGTCACCACCGCACTCATTGCCGGCAGTCCGCGCCGTCGATCCGGCCGTGGGAAGGATCCACGCTGGGATGAGAACAGAATTGATGGAATGGAGCATCGGAGAAGGGAGCGCAACGTGAGTCATCGGAGTCTCGAGGACCTGCTGGCGACGGCCGAGAGCCCGGTCGAGCTGCTTCGCAACTCGCAGACCGGGGCAAACGTCTTCCCGGGAGTGCCTCCGGAGTTCACGAACTGGCGCGACGAGCAGCGAGCCTGGCAGGAGACCTGCGTCCTCTTCGACCAGTCGTACCACATGAACGACCTGGCGGTGGACGGCCCCGACGCGCTGAAGCTGCTCTCCAACCTCGCGGTCAACAGCTTCGACGGATTCGGCGTCGACCGCGCCAAGCACTTCGTGCCGTGCAGCCCCGACGGCTACGTCATCGGGGACGTCATCCTGTTCGCGCTTGGCGACAAGCGCTTCAACCTCGTCGGCCGGGCTCCCGCGCTCAACTGGATCGTCTTCCACGCAGAGACGGGCGGATACGACGTGACGGTCGAGCTCGACCTGAGGACCGCACTGCGCACCGACGGGCGCCGCAGGTTCTACCGCTTCCAGGTTCAGGGCCCGACCGCGATGCAGGTGATCGAGAGCGCGCTCGGCGGCCGTCCGCCCGAGCTCAAGTTCTTCCATACGACGACGGTGACGATCGCGGGGAGGACCGCAGGCGCGCTGCGCCACGGAATGGTCGGTCAGCCGGGCTGGGAGCTCTTCGGCCCCTGGGACGACGGGGAAGCGGTGCGCGAGGCGCTCGTGACGGCAGGCGAGGAGTTCGGCCTCCGACAGGCCGGAGGACGGGCCTACTCGTCCAACACGCTCGAGTCGGGTTGGATCCCCTCACCACTTCCGGCGGTCTACTCCGGCGAGAGCATGCGGGCGTATCGCGAGTGGCTGCCGGCGGCCGGGTACGAGGGCTCCGCATCGATCGGCGGCAGCTTCGCCTCCGACGACATCGAGGACTACTACTTCACGCCGTGGGACCTCGGGTACGGGAGCTACGTGAAGTTCGACCACGACTTCATCGGGCGTGAGGCGCTGGAGGAGAAGGCCGACGGCGACCACCGTCAGAAGGTCACGCTCGCGCTCGACGACGAGGACGTGACCCGCACGATCGGAACGATGTTCCAGAAGAGCGAGCGGGCGAAGTTCATGGACTGGCCCTCCGCGGTCTACTCGATGCACCAGTTCGACCGAGTCACCGTCGACGGGGAGACGGTCGGCGTCTCCACCTGGATCGGCTACAGCGCGAACGAAGGCAAGATGCTGACCCTGGCGGTCCTCGACTCCGAGTACGCGAAGCCCGGGACCGACGTGACGTTCGTGTGGGGAGAGGAAGATGGCGGGACTGCAAAGCCGACCGTCGAGCCCCACGTGCAGGTCGATATCGGCGCTGTCGTCTGTCCGGCGCCCTACGTCGAGACGGTACGCAGGTCGTACGCACCTGGCGGCTGGCGCGCGTCGCACGCTTGAGCCCTGTGGGGTAACGCTGGCCAGGTCGTCCACGACGATGCTGATACGGATAGGAAAATCACCGCAGATGTGCCGTTGGCCGCGATGCTCTCGACCGGCCCCGCAGAAATAGTTCATTTGCAGGCAGTTTGATGCGCCCGGCAGGATTCGGGTCGCTACCGCGACGCTTCTTCGTCGACGAGTTCGTAGAAGTGGCCGCCGATGCGGCCCCGGAAGTGTTCGACGTGGAACCGTCGTCTTACGCTGGCGACAGGATGATGCCCCCTGATGTGCAGGCTGAAGTCGGGCGGCGCTAGCGCATATTCGCGTGCAGCGACGTAGTCCTCGCCGGGTGCTATGGGCTTCCCGCAACCGGGGCACTGGTAGACGACGATCGACCTCTCAGGCATCGTCACCACCCTTTACCCACCGGTACGCGGCTAGCGCGCTGAGTTTACCGGCACGATCGCAGCGGGCGCCCCGTCAGCGGAGTGACGAGCGTCGACGCGGTGCCTACCAAAACCGCGGGCTGACCCAGACGCCCGGCGCGATCTCGACGATCGCGCTCGCCTCGACGGGAGCGGGAGGCCCTTCGGCGGTGTCGCTCATGGGTGCCCGAATCTACCTGCCAAGGTTCGAGCCGTCCTCGGCAAGCGCAGCACGCACGTCGTGCTCCCAGAGCGGCTGGCGGTGTCCCCACGGATACGTGTCGAGCAGCGAGCGGTAACGCTCGTCCCGCGCTCGCTGTTGGTCACCGTCGGGGAGGTACAGCGTGTCGGCCGCTGCACGCGACGAGTCCTGCATCTCCTCCGCCCGCTGCATCCGCAGCCGTTCGTAGCGGCGGAGAGCCTCCACCACCTCGCCTGTCGGCGCCCCGCCGAGGCATTCACCGAGGACGTACGCGTCCTCGATCGCCTGCGCCGCGCCCTGCGCCTGGAACGGCTCCATGGCGTGCGCCGCATCGCCGAGCAGCGTAATCCGCCCGAAGGACCAGTGCGCGAGCGGCCGACGGACGAACACCGCGCCGCGCAGGAAGACGCGGCAGCGCCGAAAGCGCTCGAGCACCTGCTCGTTCCAGCCCTCGAACGCCGGTAGGACTTCCTCGAGCGGCGCCTCGTCCGTCCACGATTCCCGCGCCCAGTCGGCGTCGCGGATGGCTGCGTTGACGGCGAGCAGGTCACCTGCGGCGATCCAGTAGGCGACCGCGTGGCGATTCGGCCCGAGCCAGTACGTGTTGACGTGGTCGGGGTGGAGCTCGTTCACGGCCTCCTTCGCGGCGAGCCCGCGATAGACCACCGTCCCCGAGAACTCTGGTTCGTCGGCGCCGACGAGCTGCTGCCGCAATCGCGATCGGATGCCGTCGGCCGCGACGACCGCGTCTGCCCTCATACGGCTACCGTCGGCGAGCACGAGGGTCGCCTGCGAGTCGTCTTGCTCGACGGCCGCGGCCCACGCACCGAACCGGATGACGCCGTCCGGCAAAGCCCGCAGGAGCAGCTCGTGGAGGTCCGGGCGGTAGAAGTCGAGGAGCGGTGCCCCGAAGTGCTTCTCCGCCGCAGCCCCGTGCGGTGCGCGCAGCAGAGTGGACCCGTCGTCCCAGCGACGCAGCTCGACCGCATCGGGTCGCACTCCGACCGTTCGGACGTCGGCCAGGTCGAGGGCATCGAGGAGCCGGATCGCGTTCGGGCCGAGATCGATCGACGCGCCTGTG
>DATFEK010000229.1:0-13886 GCA_035251305.1 Gaiellaceae bacterium
CGGGAAGCTCGGTGCCAATGGGCCGAGCGAAAATCGAGCAGCGCTAGGACGCAGGGAGCCCGCATACCAGAAGGTATGTGGGCGACCGAGGACGACACGATGCGAAGCATTTGCAGCCGGCCCAGGGGCGGCGTGGTTCCCGGAGCCACCACTACGCGAGTCGTTCGCGCGCGAAGGTCACGAACGCGTCGGCAACCCGCGAGCGCGCCCTGCCCGAGGCCGTCGCGAGCGAGATCTCGCGCGTCACGTCGAGCCCCTGAACACGCGCCTCTGCGAGCGTCCCCGCGGCGAGATCGGACTCGACTGCGGTTCGCGAGATGAACGTCACGCCGTATCCCTCCTCGACCGCGCGCCGGACCGACTCCTGCAAGCCGAGCTCCAGCCGCACGTCGAGATCGCGCAGCCGCACGCCCTGGCGACGAAGCCCGTCTTCCACGATCTGGCGGACGCCCGCTCCTTCCTGCATGAGGATGAGCGACTCCTCGCGGAGCTCGTCGAGCGTGACGGTGCGGCCGGCAAAGCGATGACCCACCGGGCAGGCGAGGATCACCTGATCGGAGAAGAAGCGCTCGAAGCGCACACCTCGGTGTCGGCGTGAGGCCCCGACGATCCCGAGCTCGAGCTCGCGAGCCGCCACTCGTTCGACGATCGAGTGGGTGTCGGAGACGCTCAGGAAGACCCGCACGTCGGGGCTCTCCCGCTGGAACTCGCAGAGCGCGACCGGAATCGCGACGGCAGCCGGCCCCGTGGAGGCACCCAGCACGAGGTCGCCTGCGAGCTCACCTTCGGTCGACGCCGCCAAGCCTGCCACGATGTGATCTTCGAGCGCGAGCATGCGCTGAGCGCCTCGGTAGAGGTGCCAGCCGGCGTCAGTGGGCTCGACCCGACGACCGGATCGGTCGAGGAGCTGCGTCCCCAGGCGCTTCTCGAGCGCGCGCACCTGGAGCGAGACCGCGGGCTGGGTGACGCCGAGCCGCTCGGCTGCCTGCGAGAAGCTCCGCCGCTCGACGACGGCGCAGAACGCGGCCAGCTGGCGCGTGTCCATAAGCAAAGCTTATCCGTGTAGGGTCCCGCCGTGCGCGTCTGGATAGATGTCTCCAACTCGCCGCAGGTGCTCTTCTTCAGGCCGCTGATCGCGCTCCTCCGATCGCGCGGGCATGACGTCGGGGTGACGACACGCGACTACGCGCAGACGCTGGAGCTGCTCGAGCTGCACGACATCGCCCACGTCGTCGTCGGGCCGCGGCACGGAGGCGCGAGCGCACTCCGAAAGGGGCGCGCGCTGGCGAGCCGCGTCCGCGCTCTGCGACGGTATGCGAAGGGGCGCGCATTCGACCTCGCCTTGTCCCATGCGTCACACGAGCTCCCGCTCGTCGCCCGCTCGCTGGGTATTCCCTCGGCGTATGCCTTCGACTACGAGTTCGCGATCGTCCAGCACGGCGTCGGCGGTCGTGCCGCGCGGCGCGTGATCGTCCCCGACACGATCCCGCAGGACCGTCTCGACCGACTGGGCGCGAGAGCCGCGAAGGTGCGCCGGTACCCGGGCCTGAAGGAGGAGTACTACCTGCACGGCTTCGCGCCTGATGAATCCGTCGTCGAAGCCCTCGGACTCGACCGGCAGCGCGTGCTCGCAGTCGTCCGCCCTCCGCCCGAGGTCTCCCTCTACCACCGGCACGGGAATCAGCTCTTCACGGACGTACTGGAACGCCTCGGGAGGGATCCGGACGTCCAAGCGGTCGTCCTCCCACGCATCGCAGAGCAACGGGCGGCGATCGCTGCCCGCGGCCTCCCCTCGCTCGTTCTACCCGAGCACGCGCTCGACGCGCAGAGCCTCGTCGCGCTTTCCGACCTCGTGGTCTCGGCTGGGGGCACGATGAATCGCGAGGCCGTCGCGCTCGGCATCCCCGTCTATACGACCTTCGCCGGTCGGCTGGGCGCCGTCGACGAGAGCCTGATCGACGCGGGACGGCTACAACCGCTGACGTTCGTGAGCGAGCTTCCGCTCGAGAAGCGCGCCGCCGCGGCAGCGCCGCCCGGACGCGACCCGGCATTGCTTCTCGATCTCATGCTTTCGGCCCTCGACGCGGCGCACGACTGACTCCATCTCGTTAGGGTCCCACCCGTCAGTCGAGGGAAGGGGAGACATGAGAAGACGCAAGCTTGCCGTGCTACTCGCCGCCATGGTCGCCGTGGGCGGTGCTGCCACCGGAGCGACGACGAGCGGCGCGCAGAACCAGTTCGGCAACACGCAGGATCCGATGATCACCGTCCTGGACCCGGCCAAACCGACCGTAGCGATTCTGACCACGGGAGACGTAATGCCCGGCGGTTACGAGTTCGGATCGATTCCAGACGGCATCGCGTTCCGCGCTCGAGGTCAAGGACGAGTCGATGTGCTCGTGAACCACGAGACGTCGACGGTTCCGTTCCCGTTCAACGCGCCGTTCGGGGGGTCTCCGGTGCCTCCCGCAGTCAACGAAGCCAACCAGAACGACTTCGAGAACTCGCAGGTCAGCCAGCTCGTCCTGAACCAGGACACGGGCGCGCTACTTTCGGCGAAGTACCTCATCTCGAGCAATGAGAACTTCCATCGCTTCTGCTCGAGCTATCTGGCGACCGCGAAAGAAGGATTCGAGCGGCCCATCTACTTCGCGAACGAGGAGGCTCAGGATTGGGTGAATCGCCGCGGCACTTCGTGGCCGGGGCCGACGTTCATCGCTCCGGGCACGGAAGGCGCCGAGCAAACGGGCGTGGTTGTCGCCCTGGACGTGCAGAACGGCAAGCGCAACGTCATCTACGGCATGGGCAGGCACAACCACGAGAACGATGTCGCCGTTCCCGGTTATCAGGACGACGAGGGCCTCGTCGTCCTCTCGGGTGACGACACCTTCTTCACGACGCCACTCGTTGCTCCGTACAAGACCGCCTGGTCACAGCTCTACAGCTACATCGCGCCCGACACTGACGCCCTTTGGAGCGATGAAGGCGATCTTTGGGCGTTCGTGTCCGACGATCCGGACTACGACGACTACTACGACTTCGCCCCCGGCGACACGACTGCAGTTTCGGGGCACTTCATCAAGGTGCCGAAGGAGGTCGCCCGAGGGAAGAAGGCAGACGGCAGCGAGCTCCTCTCGACCAACGCGGGGTACATCGGCATGCAGCAGCCGCCGTCCCACCCCGCTGTCATCGGACCACCCCCGGACGGCCCGCAGTGGGTGCTCGACCAATGGGGCAATGCCGACATGAACTCTCAGGACAACGTCGCCCCGATGAGCGGTGAAAACGTCTTCCGCTTCGTGCGACTCGAGGACATCGCCTACGACAAGCGGCCTGGAATGGAGAACGTGATCTACATGGCCGACTCGGGTCGCGCCGCACGGCCATCGGTTCCGGTACCTCCCCTCGCGAACGCACTCTCGACGAATGGTCGCATCTGGAAAATGGTGCTCAACAAGGACGACCCTACGATCGTCGACTCGCTGTCGATCCTCATCGAGGGAGAAGACCACCTGACGGCACGGGACGACCTCGTCGGGGCTTTCCACGAGATCCACCAGCCCGACAACATCGATACGACGACAAACGGCAGCCTCTTGGTGCAAGAGGATCCGAGCAGCAACAACCAGTACGCCCTGCCCCGCGGATTGAACGAGACCCCCGCGCGGCTATGGCGTATCGATCTCGCGGCTGTCAACCCGGACGCCGACGGCGCCCGCGTGACGGCTGCCGAAGTGAATCAGGCACTCGACGAGACGGTCGGCTATGACGTGGATGGCCCGCAGACCGACCCACCGACGATTCAGCCTGCAAATCTAGGGAATTGGGAATCAAGCGGAGTGATCGACGTGTCGTCTGTTTTCGGGCCTGGCGCATACCTGGTGACCATCCAGGCACACTCGCTCTGGATCGAGAAGAAGGACGGGCCCGACGCGATCACCACCCCGGCTCCGGCCAACACCGGGAAGGACTTCACGTTCAAGCGCGAAGGAGGCCAGCTCGCGCTGATCTACCTCGACCCTGACTGGTAACTCCTAGACGGTCTCGGACGCGGGTGCCGCGACTGCGGCGCCCGCACCGTCTCCGGTAGCCACCCCGTCCCGGCGCGGCGCTCCGGCGATCGCGTTCAGGCGGCCGATGAGCTCGAGCGTCTCGCCCGCGTCGACCAGGCGGGCGAGCTCGTCGAGCTCGTCCTCGAGCCACTGCTGGTCGATGGGCGGGCGGGTGACGAGCAGGATCGCCTCGTGCGTCGACGGCGTGACGGTCTCCGAATCGGACCACAGCTCCTCGTGCAGCTTCTCGCCCGGCCGCGCCCCGACGAACTCGATCGCAACCTGCGCGCCCGGCTCCTTCCCCGAGAGGCGGATCATCGTGTCGGCCAGGTCGAGGATCTTCACGGGCTCGCCCATGTCGAGGACGTACACCTGACCTCGACCGCCGATCGCGCCCGCCTGAATGACGAGCTGGACCGCCTCGGGGATCGTCATGAAGTAGCGCGTCATCTCCGCATGGGTGACGGTGACCGGGCCGCCCCGTGCGATCTGCTTGCGGAAGATCGGGATGACGCTCCCCGAGGAGCCGAGGACGTTCCCGAAGCGAACGCCACAGAACCTCGTCGTCGCGTCGTCGCGATGCCCCCAGGCTTCGACGATCCATTCGCACAGGGCCTTCGACTGACCCATCACGGTCTTCGCATTCACCGCCTTGTCGGTCGAGACGAGGACGAACCGCTTCGCGCCGAACTCGGCGGCGACGTCGGCCACCGTGCGCGTGACCAGGCTGTTGTTTCGCACCGCCTCGAGCGGGTTCGCCTCCATGAGCGGAACGTGCTTGTACGCCGCCGCGTGGAAGACGACCGCCGGCCGGTACTTCTCGAACACCTGGCGCATCTTCGTTGCATTTCCCGCGTTCGCGAGCACGGCGGCGGTGGCGTGGAACCCCCGCTCGTCCACGAGCTCGCGCTCGATCTCGAAGAGACCCGGCTCCCCGTTGTCGACGAGCACGAGGCGTGTGGGCGCCACCCGGGCGATCTGCCGACAGAGCTCCGACCCGATCGAGCCGCCTGCTCCGGTGACGAGCACGACCTCGCCCGTCAGATACTCCGCGATCGAGGCGAGATCGGCCTCGACCGGCTCCCTTCCGAGCAAGTCCTCCACCTCGACCGGCCGGATCTGCCCGGTGAGGTTGAAGTCGCCGGCGATCAGCTCGTGGAGCCCAGGAAGCGTCTTCACGGGCACGCGCTCCGCACGCGCGATCTCGACGATTCGCTCACGGGCGTCGCCCGATGCCGACGGAATCGCGATCAGGAGCTCGTCGGGACGGCGGTCCCGGAGAATGTGCCCGAGCTCGTCGCTGGTGCCGAGCACCCGTATCCCATGCAGCCGGAGGTTCTTCTTCCTCGGATCGTCGTCGACGAGCCCGATCGGCGTGTAGCCGAGTGCGGGGTTCCGGAGCATCTCACGGAGGATGATCTGAGCGGCGTCTCCCGCTCCTACGATCACCACCTCCTTGCCGCGGGCGACGATCGCCCCTTTGGCCGGCCGCTCGATGAGCGTGCGCGCGAGGAGGCGCGAGCCCGCCACGAGAGCCAGGAGGACGAGCGCGTCGATGATCCAGATCGAGCGCGGGACCTTCGCCGGGTGGAAGTCGAGAACCGTGAAGACGACGAAGGCAGCGATGACCGCGACGACGACCCCGCGGACCGCTCCCCACATGTCCTGCGTGGAGACGTAGCGCCACCAGCGGTTGTAGAAGCCGAACGCGATGAAGACCGGGAGCATGATCCCGAGTACGAGTGCGACGACGTCCCATTCGAGGTAGCGGTCGTAGTACCGCGGCCAGTTTCCGTCGAAGCGCACGTACCACGAGAGCTCCCAGGCCAGGACGATCAGGGCGGCGTCGGCGACGACCTGCCAGAGCCTGTGTCTGTTGACCGGAGATCGCATGCTCAGGCCGGGACGCCGACCGCCGAACGTACCGCGTCGACCACGCGCTCCTGCGCGTCGAGCCCGATGCCACCCCACATCGGGAGCGCGAGGTTCTCCGCGGCCATCCGCTCGGTCTCGGGAAGCGCGCCTGGCTGGTAGCCGAGGAACGCGAGCGCGGGCTGAAGGTGCAGCGGCGTCACGTAGTACGACGCGGATGCGATGCCGGCCTCGGCAAGAACGGACGCAATCTCACGGCGTCGTGCCGACCGCACGACGTACATGTGGTACACGTGGCCCGGATCGTCGACCGGAAGCTCGACGGCCTCGCCGAGACCGAGGTCGGCATAGCGAGCCGCAGCGTCACGACGAGCTGCGTTCCATCCCGTCAACCGAGGCAGGAAGACGCGAAGCATCGCCGCCTGCACGGCGTCGAGGCGCGAGTTCGTCCCGACGAGCTCGAAGGTCTTCTTGTCGCGCGACCCATGGAACCGGAGCATTCTCACGCGCTCGGCGATTTCGTCGTCGAGACACGTCACGAGCCCGCCGTCACCCAGGGCGAACAGGTTCTTGGTCGGAAAGAAGCTGAACGTCGAGCAGACACCCGCCCCCGCAACTCCGTCGGCACCGAAGGCTTGCGCTGCATCCTCGATCAGCGGCAGCCCGAGTGCCGCGAGCTCCGAGAGCGGCGCCGGCCGACCGAACAGGTGAACCGCCACGACCGCCTTCGTTCGCGGGGTGATGCGCGCGGCGACGTCGTCGGGATCGAGGTTGAGCGTGGCCGGGTCGATGTCGGCGAACACCGGCGTCGCGCCGACGCGGGCGATCGTCTCGGCGGTGGCGTAGAACGTGAACGCGGGGCAGATCACCTCGTCGCCGTGACCGATTCCGAGCGCTTCCAGTGACAGCACGAGCGCATCGGTGCCGTTCGCGACTCCGATCGCATGCGGAACTCCGAGAAACGCTGCAGCCTCGCGCTCGAATGCCTCGACCTCCGGCCCGAGGATGAAGCGTCCCGACTCGAGAACGGCGGAGAACCGCTCCTCGAGCTCGGGGATCAACGGCGCGTACTGCGCCTTCACGTCGATCAGGGGGATCCGCTGCGTCACGGGCGCGAGTGTAGCTCCGCTGGACTGGGGTCAGACCCCACGGGTCTGACCCCAGTATTCCTCAGCCCGTCGACGACTCCTCGGCCGGACGCCTCCGTCTCCGCCTGATGTAGCGCACGACGAACCACGCGACGATCGCGACGATCGCAGCGGCAACCAGGTACTCGACGTACCGGAACGCGTGGTGGAAGTCCTCCCAGTTCTCGCCCACGGCGTAGCCGATAGCTGCGAAGGCGAAGCACCAGATCGCCGATCCGGCGAGCGTGAGCAGCGTGTAGCGGACGAACGGCGCCTCCATCACGCCTGCGGGAATCGAGACGAAAGAGCGGACGACCGGGGTCAGTCGGCCGAGGAAGACGGCCCAGTCCTCCCATCGCTCGAACCAGCGCTCGGCGCGGTCGAGCTTCGCGGTGTCCAGATGGAGCCACCGACCGTGTCGCTCGACGTACGGGCGGCCGCCGTAGAGCCCGATCGCCCAGCCCCCGATCGAGCCGATCGTGTACCCGATCGTGCCGGCCAGGGCCATCGCGACATACGCCGCGAACCCTTCGTCGATCGTCGTCCCGAAGAGGACGACGTCCTGCCCGGCAAACGCGCCCGCGGCGACGGCGCCCGCGTACACCATGACGACCTCGCTCGCGGCCGGCAGCACGGCATCGACGAGCATGAGGAGGAAGACCGCATACAGGCCGTAGTCTCCGATCGCCGAGGTGACCGCGTCGGTGATCTCGCTGAGGATCGTGGCGACCAGCATCGCAGCAGTCTAGGTATGGGGGTCAGACCCCACAGGTCAGGTGACGGGGTCAGACCCCACGGTCCGACCCCGTCCGCTACTTCGCCGTACGGCGGACGGTGAGCGGCTGAGAGAGCGCGACGACGCCGAGCTCGTTCGTCGCCGTGACGCGGACGACGTAGCGACCGCCGAAGACGGGCTTGCGCCAGTTCGCGCGCCCGTCCCACGTGACCGCTTGCGCTCCAGCCTCGAGGCGCTGGTTCGCGACCGTGCGCACGAGGACCCCTTCGACCGTTTCCACCGTCACCTTCACCCGAGCCGCGCGCGCCTGTGTCCAGCGGATCGCAGCGGTGCGGCCGCCGTTCTTCGGAAGGACGAGCCGTGTCGGCTCGATCTTCAGGAAGCCGAGCGTCGAGTTGACGGCGAAGCGTGTCGTCGCCGTCGAGCTCAGCCCCTGGTCGTCGGTCGCCGTGACCGTGAGCGTCCAGCGGCCTTCGGCGGGAGGCAGGTGAGTGGTGGGTGGTGGAGGCTCGCCCTCGGGCGGCGGGGGCGGGGGTGGCGCAAGCGGCGGGAACGCGACGTCGTACGTTCCCGGCTCGCGCCCGCCGGCCTCCTGCGCCGCGACCACCCCGTCGGGCGCGGTGAGCGTGACCGTGACGGTCGAGGGGCGGACGACCTTGTACGCGAGGGCCTGTTCCTCTGCAACGCCGTCGCCATTCGCAGAGACGACCGCCTCGAGGGGTGGTGGCGAGTACACCCCGTAGTACTGGAGCATGAGGGCAGTCGAGATCGGACGCTCCCTGCCCTCGGACGGCGAGTTCAGCACGGTTCCCTCGAACGCGAGCGTCGACGAACCTCCGCCGTCGAGCGCCATCGCGCGCACTGCTCCGAGGCGCACGAGCGTCTGCGCGAGCTCGAAGTTCGTCATCCCCACCGAGTACCCGGGCTGACGCCCGTCGGTCGTCACGAGGAGCACACTCCCGTCCGCGCGTTGACCGACCGCACTCCGTGGACCGCGAGGGACCAGCTGCGAGGTCGTAAACGCCTCGTTCGACCGGTACACGGGCGCACCGTCCCGAACCAGCACGGGGCCGCCGCCGATCGCATCTGCGACGGTCGACCAGTCCGGCTGGAGAATCAGCCTGAGCGTCACCGTCGTCCCTGGCTGGGCCTCGGCCTGGAGTTTCGCCCCGGCCGCGCCGCGCGCAACGAGCACGGCCGTTCCGGGAGCGATCGCGACCGGTCCGCTCTGGGAGACGCTCGTCACCGGGACCGCGAGATCGGCGTTCGGCGTCGCCGACGTGAACGGAGCCAGGACGACGGCGATCGAACCCTGGATCCGTGGCGTCGCCCGGCCCCAGTCAGTCGTGAAGAGCGAGATCCCGTTCGTCCCGGGAGTCTTGTTCAGGAAGTTCAGGGCGCGTCGCTGCCCGGTGCCACGCCAGGTTCCGAGAAACCGAACCTTGCGAACGTCGAGTAGGCCGTCGAGCGTTATTCCGGCGCTCGACCGCGACGAGTTGGGTGGGGTTGCGAGCACTCCGTCGTGAAGCAGGATCCCGCTCGGACGTCCGTCCGCGAGCGAGAAGTAGTCCCCGTTCACGCCGACGGACGTGGCCTGGGTCGATTGGCGCCGTTGCATGGCCGAGAGGGTCTCCCGCAGCACGACCGAGTCGTTCGAGAGCACCGGACGAAGCCGATAGAGCGCGACCGGTCTCGGCCCTCGGACGATGTGGAGCGACACCGGGCCATGGGGCGTGAACTGGACGCCGCTCTCGTACGTCACACCGGGCAGGAGCTGGGTCGTTTGCGCTACGGCGGAGGACGCCGAAGCACCGACGATGCCGAGAGCGGCGAGCGTGGATGCAACCAGACGGCGACGCACGGCCCGTCGAGGGTACCCGAACGCTCGTGACCATTTGCAGGCATTTACACGATCCGAATAGCCTGGCGCCGTGGGGTCGTCCCTCGGCCGTCCTCCTTTGCTAGTTCCAGACCTTCACCTCCCGATACAGCGTGTCGCGCTGCACCGGGGTCTTCCCCATCGCCTTGACGAGATGGACGAGCTCGTCGGTCGTCGTGCGATGCGTCGTGCCCGCGGCCGAGACGACGTTCTCCTCGATCATCACCGAGCCCATGTCGTCGGCGCCGAAGCCGAGCGCGACCTGGCCGACCTTCATCCCCTGCGTCACCCACGAGGACTGGATGTGGGGGACGTTGTCGAGATAGATGCGGGAGACCGCCTGGGTCAGCAGGTAGTCGAACGAGGTCGGGCGGGACTCCTCCGGAACGACGTCGTCGAGACGATTGCCGTCGCGCTGGAACGTCCACGAGATGAATGCGCGAAAACCGCGCGTCTCGTCCTGGAGCTCACGGATGCGCCGCATGTGCTCGACGCGCTCCTCGAGCGTCTCGACGTGCCCGTACATCATCGTCGCGGTCGTCGACATGCCGAGGCGATGCGCCTGCCGCATGACATCCAGCCACTCGTCCGACTTCGTCTTCTTGGGCGCGATGATCTTGCGGACGCGATCGACGAGCACCTCGGCGCCGCCGCCGGGAACCGAGTCGAGCCCGGCGTCGCGCAAGCGAGCGAGCGTCTCCGGGATGGTCAGCTTCGAGCGCCGGGAGATGTGCTGGATCTCGGGCGGCGAGAGCGCGTGGAGATGGATCCTGTAGCGCGCCTTGATCGACCGAAAGAGGTCCTCGTAGTAGTCGATCCCGAGGTCGGGATGATGGCCGCCCTGCATGAGGAGCCCGGTGCCGCCGATCGCAAGCGTCTCCTCGATCTTCTTGTAGATCACCGGCTTCGGGAGGAGATAGGCCTCGCGCTGGTCCCCCGGGCGCCGGTAGAAGGCGCAGAAGTCGCAGTCGGTGACGCAGACGTTCGTGTAGTTGAGGTTTCGATCGATGATGAACGTCACCCGGGAGGGGTCGGTCATCCGGCCGCGGATCTCGTTCGCGACGCGGCCCACCGTCACGAGATCGCGGGAGCGAAGGAGCGCGATCGCGTCGTCATCGCTGATCCGCTCGCCGTCGAGCGCCCTTTCCAACACCTCCCCGACCGCCGGCAAGGCTTGCATCAGGCCGTCGCCGGTGTCCTCTGCATGGACCGAGAGGCTCACGCAGGCACCTCCTGCCGAACGAAGCGGAGCTCTGGGACGTGGTCGAGCTCGCCCACGTCACGGGCCATCTCGAGGAACGTGTACAGGCCGGCGCGCTCCCGCGGGCCGAAGCTGTACCGCAGCTTCTCGAAGTAGCGCGCGAGGAACCCCGGCGGATAACCGTACGTCTCGCTCGCCTCGCGCGCCAGCCGTTCGGGCTCCGAGCGCGCAAACCGGACGGAGGCGACGAACGCGTGCTCCAGGTCGATCAGGCCCTCAGGGGGCGGATCGGGAGCGGCCCATACCGCGAACACCATCGGCAGCCCCGTCCGCTCGAGCCAGAGCCGGCCGAGGTCGTGATGCGGCGTGGGATCATGGAAGGCGCTCTGCAACGCCGCGTCTCCGATCAAGAGCGTTGCGTCCGCCTGCGTTCCGAGTGGAACGATCTCCGCCCTTGGAATGAGGATCCGGACGAGGACGACGGAGGTCGCGCTCTCCGGCGTCACGGCCACCGAGCGCACCTGGCCGAACGGGATGCGGCTGACGAGCTGGATGGAGTCGACCGCGCCCTCGGACGAGACGCAGAGCCGTGGGAGGATGCGAAGGCTGTCGGCGTTCCTCGCGTACTCGATCGAAGGAATCGGCGCAATGTCGAGCTGGCCGTCGAGGAGCATCCGCGAGAGCTCCGTCGGGACGCCCGACACCTCCTCGACATCGGCCTCCAGCCGGTAGAAGACCGGCGCCATGTTGACGTACGAGATACGCCCCAGTCGGGTCACTTCTTCCGCCTCCGACCGACCCAGAGCCCGCCGGCCACGATCATCACCGCACCCCACAGCACGATCGCAGGTGTGGAGACGTCGAAGGTCACGTCGACGTCGTCCGAGAGGATGTACGCACCCGCCGTGAAGAGAATCGAGAACACGAAGATCGCAGCGGCCAGAATGCCGAAGGAGTAGACAACCCAGACCCAGATCGGCGTGCTCCCGTTCGAGGCAATCTCGCGTTTCGCACCTCCGCGACTCACGCTTTCACCATCGTTGAAGCTCTCGATAGAGAGTGTCGCGCTGGACCGGAATTCGTCCTGCGCCGCGGACGAAACGGACGAGCTCGTCGATCTTCTGCTCCGTCTCCGTGCGAGCGCCCGCGGCATGGAAGATCTCCTCGCGCACGACGGTCCCCTGCACGTCGTTGGCGCCGAAGTGAAGCGCGACAGCCGCGAGCGGCATCCCCATCATGATCCAGTAGGCCTTGACGTTCGAGACGTTGTCGAGCATCAGGCGTGAGAAGGCGAGCATCTTCAGGTCGTCGGCGCCCGTCGTATGGCGCCAGCCGCGCCGCTCGAACACGGTGTTCTCGGGGTGGAACGCGAGCGGGATGAATGCAAGGAAGCCGCCCGAGCGGTCCTGCTGCTCGCGTAGGCGGAGCATGTGGTCGACACGCTCCTCGTACGTCTCCACGTGGCCGTAGAGCATCGTGCAGTGGGTCGGGATCCCGAGTGCGTGCGCCGTGTCGTGGACGTGAAACCAGATCTCGGGACTCTCCTTGCCCGGCGCGACGAGGCGGCGCACACGGTCGGCGAAGACCTCCGCGCCACCCCCGGGGAGCGACCCGAGCCCCGCGGACTTGAGCTCTCGCAGGACTTCTTCGTGGGTGAGCCCGGAGAGCGTCGTCATGTGGTGGATTTCGGATGCCGTGTAGCACTTCAAGTGCACGTCGGGAAACGCCTCGTGCAACGAGGCGATCGTGTCGCGGTAGAAGGCGAAGTCCACGTGCGGGTTCTCGCCGTTGACCATGTGGATCTCCGTGAACCCGGTGACTTCGCGCTGGCGAAGCACGTCCTCGACGAGCTCCTCGGTCGTGTACGTGTACGCGTGCTCCTGCTTCCGCGTCGCCGCGAACGCGCAGAACTTGCACTTCACGCGGCAGACGTTCGTCTGGTTCACGTACAGGTTCTGGACGAAGTAGACCTCGTCGGTCCCGCCCCGCCTGCGCCGAGCCTCGTCGGCGAGCTCGCCGAGAGCCAGGAGATCGTCGGACTCGAGCAGCGTGAGACCGTCCTCGAAGTCGAGACGCTCACCGGCCTCGACCTTCTCCCGGATCGGCTCCAACGTCTGCTCGGCGAGAACGGCGATCAGGCACTCCTCTCCACGACGGCCCACGTCAGCGCCTCGAGCTCGTCGCGCCGCCCAGCGCCGTCGAGGCAGGCTCTTGCCTCCGAAGCGTAGTGGAGCGCCAGCTCGCGAGACCGCTCGAGCGCACCACTCGCCGCGACCCGCACGAGCGCGCCTTCCTTCGCGCCGCCCGCGAGCGCATTCCGCACGACCGGGTCCTCGCGCGCGGCGAGGAGGAGCGGGAGCGTCGGCGTGCCGTCGCGCAGGTCGGTTCCGGGAACCTTGCCCGTCTCGATCGTCTCGCCCGAGCAGTCGAGGACGTCATCCGCGATCTGAAAGGCGATGCCGAGCAATCGCCCGTACTCGCCGTTGCCGCCCCCGAGCACGCACGCGGCTCCGAAGAGCTTCCCCGTCTTCAGCGCACAACGCTCGAGGTAGGCGTCGATGGTCACATCGGGGTCGTGCCGTTGCTGCCGTTGCATGGCCTCTCCGTGCGCGAGGCCGAGTGCCGCCTCCGCGAGGACCGACACGGCGCGCGGGTCCCCCGTCTCGGCGAGCACGGCGAACGCCCGGGCGAAGAGGTAGTCGCCGGCCGACCTGGCGACTGCTCCACCGTGTTCACTCCAGGCCGAAGCGCGGCCCCGTCTCAGCGCGGCCCCGTCGATCAGGTCATCGTGGACGAGCGTGGCCATGTGGACGAGCTCGACGGCCACCCCGGCCGCAACGGGGAGCGCCACGTCCGGCGAGGAGGAGAGGAAGGCCAGGGCAGGTCGGAGGCGCTTCCCACCGGCCGCGAGCACGTCCGCGCCGACCTCCGCCACGAGGCCCGGGTAGGCGGCGACCGCCCGTTCCAGATCGACCTCGACCTCGTCGAGGTATCCGTCCAGCCCTTCTGCGGCCCGGAC
>DATFEK010000231.1:0-3123 GCA_035251305.1 Gaiellaceae bacterium
CTCTCCGGCAACCCCGTCTCCTCGATCGGCTTCGAGCGCGCCAACAACCGCATGCTCGCGTTCGCGGATCCGAACGCGTTCGCCGAGGCGCTGATGGCGGACATGCCGCCACGGCCCGAGTCGCAAGAGCGGGTCGTCGCAATGAACCGCTCCGGGGCGATCGCCGCGCGGGCGTGAGCTCGGAAGTCCGGCTCGGACTGCGCGCCAACGCCGGGCAGTTCGCGCTGCTGGTGGCGCTCAACGCCCTCGTCGGCGCCATGGTCGGCCTCGAGCGCAGCGTTCTTCCGCTTGTCGGCGAGCAGGAGTTCGGGTTGCGCTCGACCACGGCGATCCTCGCCTTCGTCGTCGCCTTCGGCGCCGCGAAGGCGGTTACGAATCTCGCAGCGGGGGCCCTCGCGGACCGTTTCGGGCGCAAGCGACTGCTCGTTGCGGGATGGCACGTCGCGCTGCCGGTGCCACTGCTCATCGGGCTTGCCCCGTCCTGGTGGTTCGTCGTCGCCGCCAACGTGCTGCTCGGAGTGAACCAGGGGCTCGCCTGGTCGATGACCGTGGTCATGAAGATCGACCTCGCCGGGCCGAGGCGGCGTGGACTCGCACTCGGTTTCAACGAAGCGGCCGGCTACCTGGGCGTCGCCACTGCCGCCTTCGCCTCGGGCGTCCTTGCGGCAACCTTCGCGCCACGAACGGTCGTCTGGGTTGGTGCCGCGCTCGTGGCTGCCGTCGGGCTCGTCGTCAGCGTGATTCTCGTCCGCGACACTGGCGCGCACGTCGAGCTCGAGCAGGGTGGCGCGGGCGGCCCCGCAGTCGGCTTTCGAGCCGCCTTCGCAGACACGAGCTTTCGCGACCCGGTGCTGCGAGCCTGCAGCCAGGCAGGGCTCGTGAACAACCTGAACGACGCGCTCGCCTGGGGACTGGCACCGCTCTACCTTGCGGCGAACGGCTCCGGCGTCCGCGAGATCGCGATCGTCGCCGCCGTCTACCCGGTCGTCTGGGGAGCCGGACAGCTCGCGACGGGCTGGCTGTCCGACTACATCGGCCGAAAGCCGCTGATCGCAGGCGGGATGCTCGTGCAGGCGCTCGGCCTCGGGCTCCTCGTCGCCGGCGGCGGCTCCTTCTCCCCCTCGGTCGCTGCGGCCATCCTGCTCGGCGTCGGCACCGCAATGGTGTATCCGACGCTGATCGCCGCGGTGTCTGACGCCACACAGCCTCGTGAGCGCGCCCGTGCGGTGGGTGTCTACCGCTTCTGGCGCGACCTCGGCTTCGTCGTCGGCGCCCTCGTCGCCGGCCTGGCCGCGGACATCGCGTCTCTGGAGACCGCGATCCTGGTCGTAACCGCGCTCACTGCCGCAAGCGGTCTTGCCGTACTGGGCACACGCTGGCCGGCGCGGCAGAGACTTCAACCGGCCCGCGCCGGATGAAGAGCGAGCAGCTCAGTGGAGCGTTGCCGTGACCACGATCGCAGTGGCGACCGCCGCCTGGCGATCCCGCGTGATCAGGGTCCGCATGAGCCCGATCAGCTCGTCGGTGAAGAGCGGGTAGAGCGTCAGGTCGTCGAGCGACACCGGCTCTCGCTGGTGAACCTCGATCTCACCGAACCCCGCCTTCTCCAACTTGTCGACGAAGTCACGCTCCGTCAGGGCTCCGGCCACTCAGCCGGCCCACGTAGCCGGGTGTGTCAGCACCTCGGGTGGGAGCTCCTCGTCACCGACGGTCAGGTCGGAAACGGAGAACTTGCCACCGGGCGCGAGCACCCGCGCGCACTCCGCGAGCACGCGCCGCTTCCGAGGTACAAGGTTGATGACGCCGTTCGAGATGACGTGGTCGATGCTCGCATCGGGCAGCGGGATCGCCTCCATCTCCGCCTCGAGGATCTCGACGTTGCCGAGGCCGGCCTCGGCCGCGGCCGAAGCCGTCTGCTCGAGCATCTCGGGAAGGAAGTCGAGTGCGATCACGCGCCCGGAGGGTCCTGTGCGATGCGCGGCGAGGATGACGTCGATGCCTGCCCCGCAGCCGAGGTCCAGGATCGTCTCTCCCCGCTCGATCTCGGCGAAGCGCAGGTGGTTTCCGACCCCGAGCGCGCGCTCGATGGCCGAGCGGGGAACGAGCGCGAGCTCGTCGGGCGAATAGAGTTTCTCGGCGACGGCTTCGGTAGACGAGTCGATCGCGCCGTATGCGTCCCGGACGATCTCCTTGATCTCGCTCGAGTGCATGAGGTCGCGGCTCATCGCTGGCCCAGCTCGCCCAGGGTCGCCGTCAAACGTTCGCGCACGTCAGGCGGGAGCTCGTCTGCCGAGTGGGTTGCGAGAAAACCACGGAGCTCTTCCGCGAACTCCAGCTCGCCACAGCAGCGGCGGCAGAAGGCGAGGTGTTCGTCGATCAGCTCGCGCTGCGACTCCTCGACGACCCCGTCGAGATAGTCCCAGAGCTGCTTGACGGCTTCGGCGCAGGCGATCACAGTCGGGCTTCCTCCTTCAGCAGCCCATTCTGCTCTGCGTAGCTCCAGAGCTCGCGCTCGAAGAGCTTCCGACCGCGGTGGAGGCGGGCCAGCACCGTGCCGAGCGGCACCTCGAGCATGAAAGCGACCTCCTTGACCTCGTACCCTGCCATGTGTACGAGCACGAGCGGGACGCGGTAGAGCTCCGGAAGCGAGGCGAGCACGGCGCGCACGTCCTCGCGTCCGAACTGGTGGAGAAAGTCGAGGTGCACCGAGTTCGAGTATGGGAACGGGTCCTCGTCCGCGATCCTACGGAAGAGCGAGAACTCGTCCACTTCGTCCAGCTCCACCTCCTCGACGCGGCGGCCGCGCGCGCGCCAGTGATCGTGACAGCAGTTGACGAGGATGCTCGCGAGCCAGCGTCCGCCGGCCTCGTCGGTCCGGAGCTGGGAGAAGCTCCGGTACGCGCGAAGCAGGCACTCCTGGACGACGTCCTCGGCTTCGTCGCCGACGAGCCGGCGAGCAAGTCCGTAGAGGCGAGCGAGCTCGGGCTCGGCAAGAGCCCGGAATCGATCGGCCGGGGCGCTCTCGCTTGCGGTGGTCGTCTCGCGTCGCACAGCTCCACTACCTCGAAGAGACGTTCTCGGCCACGACGTTATTGCACCGGCAATGAGATCGGGCCCCAGCGG
>DATFEK010000240.1:0-4902 GCA_035251305.1 Gaiellaceae bacterium
TAACCCACATCAGGCCTCTAGAATCGCCCCCATGAGCGCACCCGGAATCTTCACGCCGCCCACGCCGGTCAACGAGCCGATCAAGTCCTACGCACCGGACACCCCCGAGCGCGCCGAGCTGCAGGACCGACTGCATGCGATGCAGGACGAGCGGATCCGCATTCCCCTGGTCATCGGGGGCAAAGACGTGTACACGGACGAGAGCTTCGAGTCGGTCATGCCGCACCGCAAGAGCCAGGTCCTCGCCGACGTGAGCAAGGGCGGCCCGGAGCACGTCCAGCAGGCCATCGACGCGGCCAAGGCCGCACACGCGGACTGGTCGCGCACACCCTGGCACGAGCGTGCCGCCGTCTTCCTCCGCGCCTCCGAGCTGCTCTCTGGACCTTGGCGCGCCACGCTCAACGCCGCCACGATGCTCAACCAGTCGAAGACGGCACATCAGGCGGAGATCGACGCAGTCTGCGAGATGATCGACTTCTGGCGCTACAACACCGACTTCCTGGTGCGCGTCTACTCCGAGCAGCCGTACTCACCGACGGGAACGTGGAACCGGATGGAGTACAGGCCGCTCGAAGGCTTCGTGTTGGCAGTCAGCCCCTTCAACTTCACGTGTATCGGCGGCAACCTCTCGTCGACGCCGGCGCTCATGGGCTGCACCGTCCTCTGGAAGCCGGCCTCGACGGCCGCGCTGTCTGCGTACTACCTCATGCGGATCCTCCAGGCGGCCGGCCTGCCGGACGGCGTCATCAACCTCGTCTACGGCTCGGGCGCGACGATCGGCAGCGCGGCGCTCGCGAGCCCCGACCTCGCGGGAATCCACTTCACGGGTTCGACGGAGGTCTTCAACGGCATGTGGGAGACGGTCGGCAAGAATATCGCTTCGTACCGGAACTACCCCCGCATCGTCGGCGAGACGGGCGGCAAGGACTTCATCCTCGCTCACCCGTCGGCCGAGGCCGAGGCGGTCGCGACTGCCGTCGTCCGCGGCTCGTTCGAGTACCAGGGACAGAAGTGCTCGGCAGCATCGCGCCTGTACGTGCCGTCGAACATCTGGCCCGAGGTGAAGGAGCGGCTCGTCGCCGACGTGGCGACGATCAAGATGGGCGACGTCTCGGACTTCGAGAACTTCATGGGCGCGGTGATCGACGAAGGCGCCTTCAGGACGCACAGCGAGGCGATCAGCGAGGCCCGCGCCGCTGGAGCGGAGATCCTCACGGGGGGCTCGACCGACGACTCGGAGGGCTACTTCGTGCAGCCCACCGTGATCACGACCGAGGACAAGGGCTTCCGGCTCCTTCGCGACGAGCTCTTCGGACCGATCGTCACGACCTACGTCTACGACGAGAAGCGCTGGGACGACACGCTCCAGCTCGTCGACGAGACCGCCCCGTACGGCCTCACCGGCGCGGTCTTCGCGACCGACCGCGAGGCGATCGAGGAGGCGCAGGACGCGCTCCGCTATGCGGCGGGCAACTTCTACGTGAACGACAAGCCTACGGGCGCCGTCGTCGGCCAGCAGCCATTCGGTGGATCGCGCGCCAGTGGGACGAACGACAAGGCCGGCTCGATGTGGAACCTGATCCGCTGGGTCTCCCCGAGGACGATCAAGGAGACGTTCGTTCCGCCGACGGACTACCGCTACCCGTTTCTCGGTCCCGACGGCGACGGTTCGGGTTAACCGGAACGAATAGGCGTGGTCCGCGTCCTCGACGGGATCGACGCCTTCCTCGACCAGCTCGCGGCGGTCGATCCACTTCCCGTCTTCCTCGCGGTGCTCGCGCAGCTCGCGAAGCTCACCTGCACGAGCATGGCGTGGCGCAACGTGCTCGCGGCCGCGTATCCGGACCGGACCGTGCGCCGGAGGTCGATCGTCGGCGCGTACCTCGCCGGAGTCGGCGTCAACGCGATCGTTCCGCTGCGCGCGGGAGACGCGGTGCGGGTTCTGCTCGCGCACCGGGCCGTCGCAGGAAGCACGTACACGACGGTCGTCTCGAGCACGCTCGTCCTCTCGATCTTCGACATCGTCGCGGCCTCGACGGTGCTCGCCTGGGCCGCCCTCACGCAGGATGCCCTTCCCGGCTTGAGCGACCTGCCGCGGCTCCCGAGCTTCGACTTCTCGTGGCTTCTCGAACGCCCGCTGGCTGCGGAGCTCGTCCTCGCCGCTCTCGTCATCGCGGCTGTCCTGGTCGGTATCTGGATCCACGGACACGTCGTCGACTTCTGGGAACGGGTCAAGCAGGCGTTCGCAGTCGTTCGACGGCCGGCTCTCTACGTGCGCACGGTGGCCTTCTGGCAGGCCTGTGACTGGATCTTTCGGCTCGTCGCGATCTGGTTTCTCCTCGACGCCTTCGACATCCCGCAGTCGCCCGAGAACGTCCTCCTCGTACAGGTGTCGGCGAGCATTGCGACTCTTCTCCCCCTGACGCCGGCCGGAATCGGCACCGAGCAGGCGTTCTTGCTGTACGTCTTCCGTGGAACGGTGCCGAGCTCGCAGCTGCTCGCGTTCAGCGTCGGCCTGAAGTTCATGACCGTCGGGACGAACGTCGTTGCCGGCTTCACGGCGATCGCGCTCACGCTTCGGACTCTCCGCTACAACAGGGCGCTCTCAACCGCCGAACGGGCGCCGGAGACGTAAGTGCTCCCCGCCAGAAGTACGCCCCGCTTCGCGCGGCTGCGAACGCTTCGCATCCCTTCGTCCTCAGTCGCCCCGATATGCCTGCATATCGGGGCTCCCTGCGTCCTCGGCCTGCTCGGTTCTCGCCGGCGAATCATGACCGTACTTCCGGCGGGAAGCACTAGCTACGACGGCCCCGCTTTGTGCAGCTGCGCGTACAGGGTGCGCGCGGTCTTCTGCGGCAACCCGGGAACGCCCTCGAGCTCCTCCTGCGAGGCCTCGAGGAAGCGCTCGACCGAGCCGAAGTGACGGAGAAGCGCACGGCGGCGCACCGGACCGACGCCCGGAAGCGTCTCGAAGATGGTCTCCATCGACTGCGCGCCCCGCTTGCGCCGGTGGTAGCGAAGCGCAACGCGATGAGCCTCGTCCCGGACACGCTGCAGCAGCTGGAGCGCGGGGCTCGAACGGTCGAGTGCGATCGCGACCGGGAATCCAGGGACGAACACCTCCTCCTCGCGCTTCGCGAGCGCGATGACGGCGACGCGCGCCAGATCACGCTCCCCCAGGGCCTCGAGAGCCGCGGCGAGCTGCCCCTTTCCCCCGTCGACGACGACGAGATTGGGCATCTGCGAGAAGCTCTCGTCCGGCTCTCCCTCGCGCGCGTGGGCAAAGCGGCGATCGATCGCCTCTCGCATGGCGCCGACGTCGTCCTGCCCGTCGAGACCGCGGATCGCAAAGGTCCGGTAGTGCGCGTTCCTCGGCCGCCCGTCCACGAAGACGACCATCGAGGCGACGATCGACTCACCCTGGATGTTCGACACGTCGAAGCACTCGATGCGGAGCGGGAGGCTCTCGAGGTTCAGCACCTCGCGGAGCTCCTCGAGCGCGGCGACACGGCGTCGCGCAGTCTCCTCGCGGTGGGCCGAGTCCGCTTCGAGCGCGAGACGCGCGTTCTCGATCGCGAGCTCGACGAGCCGCCGCTTCTCGCCGCGCTTCGGCGCTCGGACGTCGACGCGCGACCCTCGCCTCGACGTCAGGAACTCGGCGATCACGCTGGTGTCGGCGACGTCAGCGGGTACGAGTACCTCGGGCGGAGTGCTCGGAAGGGAGCCGTAGTACTCGATGACGAACGCTTCGAGCACGGTCTGTGCGTCCTCGCCGGCGACGTTCTCGAGGTGAAACGCATAGCGGTCGATCATCTTCCCGTCGCGAAGCGGAAATACCTGAACGGCGGCGCGCTCGCACTCGACCGCGAGCCCGATCACGTCGACCGTGCCGACGGCGCGCTTGTCGGAGGCCTGGCGCTCCGCGAGGTGTCGGATCGAGAACAAGCGGTTGCGATAGCGGGCCGCCTCTTCGAAGCGCTCGTCGGCGGCGGCCTCCCGCATCCGCTCTTCGAGCTCGTGCTGAATGGTGTCGGTGTCGCCCGAGAGGAAGGCGGCGACCCCGTCGATGATCCGGGCGTACTCGTCCGGTCCGATTGCTCCGATACACGGTGCGAAACAGCGATCGATGTGGAAGTCGAGACACGGGATGCCGGAGTGACGGCCGGGACGTGGCCCCTCGCAGGGCCGAAACTTGAACACGCGGTTGAGGACGTCGAGGGTCTCGCGCACCTTCTTCGCGTTCGCGTACGGCCCGAAGTAGACCGTGCCGCGGCGATGGCGTTCCCGGGTGAACATGACACGGGGGTACTCGTCGGCGAGCGTGACGGCGATGTAGGGAAACGATTTGTCGTCGCGGAGGCGGATGTTGAACGGCGGGCGGTGCCGCTTGACGAGGTTCTGCTCGAGGTGCAGCGCCTCGGCCTCGGTGCGCGTGACGATCACCTCGACATCGGCGATCCGGTCCACGAGCTGGGCGGTGCCGATCCTCCCGTCGCCACGCTGGAAGTAGCTGCGAACGCGCGAGCGAAGCGACTTCGCCTTGCCGACGTAGAGCACCTCACCGGGCTCGTCGCGGAAGAGGTACACGCCCGGACCTCGCGGGAGGGAACGGAGCTTTCCTTCAAGGTTTTCACGCATTCCGTCGCTAGCGTATCCCCATGCGCTTGAGCCTCCTGGCGGCACTCGGAGCAGCGCTCGGCCTGCTCGCGCCGGGGATCGCAACCGCCGGCCCCAGCCTCATCGCAGGTGCCGTCGAGGATGACGTGCGCGCCCCGACGCTCGTCGGCGCAGAGACACAGATGAGCGCGCTTCGCCTGGCCGGCTATCGCGCCGTCAGGATCACGAGCTACTGGACACCGGGTTCCACGCGGCCCACGGAGACCGAGCTCACGGTCCTCGAGA
>DATFEK010000248.1:0-4888 GCA_035251305.1 Gaiellaceae bacterium
GAGGCTGGGATGCGCGGGTGGACGGCCACCGCCGTGGCGCAGCAGGAGCAGTTCCTGGCCCGCCTGTCCGCCGCCGGAGCGCGTATCGCCCCCGAGTACCGGTACGCGAAGGTGCTCAACGGCTTCTCGGCCCGGCTCGACCCGACGTCGCTCGCGCTCCTCGATCGAGATCGCGAGGTCGCGGGAGTCTTTCCGGTGCGAATCGCCTTTCCCGCGCAGGCCGACCCCTCCGGGGGCGTTCTGCCGTCCTCGGTCGCAGATCTCGAGATCCCGGGTCTCGACGGCACCGGAGTCACCGTGGCGTTGCTCGACACGGGGGTCGACCCGTCACATCCGTACCTTCGGCGGAGCATTCTGGCAGGGGTCGACGTCATCAACCCGGGCAGCGGCGGAATCGCGCAGCCGCATCCGACGATTCCCGGGCGGCCCGAGCGCCACGGGACCGAGCTCGCCGGCATCATCACGGGATCCGAAGGGCCCGACGGGCTCCACGGGATTGCGCCCGGAGCCTCGATTCTCCCGGTGCGAATCGCGGGCTGGCAGGCGAATGCGGAGGGCGGCTACACCGTCTACTCCCGCACCGACCAGATCCTGGCCGGCCTCGAGGCCGCGGTCGACCCGAACGACGACGGAGACGCTCACGACGCCGCACGCATCGCGTTGCTCGGCGTCGTAGAGCCGTACGCCGCATTCCCCGACGGGCCGCTGGCACGAGCCGTCTCCGGGGCGGCCACCCTCGACACTCTGACCATCGTCCCGGCGGGGAACGACGGTCGTGCGGGTCCGGGGTACGGGAGCATCGCCGGCCCGGGCGGCGCACCAGCCGCCTTGACCGTCGCAGCCGCGGACGGCCGCCTTGCCGCCCCGACCGTGCGCGTCCACGTCCGCGCCGGGCTCCGGGTGCTGTTCGAGGACGTCGTTCCGCTGGGTGGGGCGCCCTCGGACACGGTGACCGCCGGAGTCGTGCTCGTGAATCGAGCGACGGCGAGGAAGGGGATCTCCGGGCTCTTCTCGACGGACGGCGTCTCGAGCGTCGCGGGCAGCGCGGTGCTGCTTCCCCGTCGCGTGCTCTCCGACGACACGGTCGAAGAGGCGACCGCGGCGGGCGCTCTCGCCGTCGTCGTCGACGGCCCTCTTCCGGCAGGGGCGTTCAGCCTCGACGTCCCGGCCGGCGTACCGGTCGTAGGGCTCGAGAGCGGCCTCGTGCGCGAGATTCGCGCCTTTATCGCCGCGGGCGTGCCTGTGACCGTCGCGGTCGGGGGCGTCGACATCGCCGAGCGCGAAGGCGGGGGCTCGATTGCGGCGTTCTCGTCGCGTGGGCTCGCATTCGACGGCGGGCTCAAGCCCGATCTGGCCGCGCCGGGCGTGTCGGTGCCCACGTCCGAGCCGGGACGCGGCGACGAGGGTGAGATCCGGTTCGGAACGGTGAGCGGAACGAGCGCCGCTGCGGCGGTGACCGCCGGCGTCGCGGCGATCCTGGCACAAGGGCGGCCGGACGTCGGGGCGATCGGGCTCCGGGGCCTCCTCGTCGGCTCTGCGCAGCGGGCCGATCTCGACCCTACTGCCTCGGGCGCGGGACTCGTCGACCTCCGCGCAGCTGCGCAGCTGGAGGTCGTCGCGGATCCGGCGGTCGTCTCGTTCGGCACGGTGACGAAGAGCTCGTCGGGAATCGAGCGCATCGTGCAGATCCGCAACATCTCGACGCGCCGCCTCGTGGTCTCGATCGGGAATGCGTCCCTGGCGCCGAAAGGCGTCGAGATCACCTTGGAGCCCGAGCGCGTGCGGCTGCGGCCTGGGGGCCGCGCCGACGTCGTCGTTCGCGCCGACACCTTCAACCTGTCCGACGAGGCCGGGATCGCGACAGGGGAGCTCGTCCTTCGACCCGGAGGTGCTCCAGAAGTGCGGGTCCCGTGGGCTGTGGCGGTGCCGGCGCAAGTCGATCTCCTATCACGGGTGACGCTCGTCCCGACCGACGAGCGCGTGTCCGATGCGACACCCGCGGTGCTCGCGCTCATCGCGGGCGCTGTGACTCCTACTCCGCATCCTCAGGTCAGAGCGGTCGAGCTCCTGGAGGTGCAGCTCTGGCGCGGCCAGACGCTCCTGGGCGTGCTCGCGAGACGCCGCGAGCTTCTCCCCGGCCGCTATGCGTTCGGACTGACAGGCAGGTCGGCGAGCGGCGAGCGGCTGCGGCGAGGCGCATACTCGGTCCGCGTCGTCGCCTGGCCCGGGGACGGCACGCGCAGGCAGTCCGAGACGGTCGAGTACCGCGTCCGCTGAGCATCCGACTCGCCCTATACTCGCCACCGTCCAGTCGAGCCAGGAGGCACCGCTCCATGTCAACTGCCGCGGCGGAGTCCCATCTCCGCGAGAACCCGTTCGAGCTCGCCAAGGCGCAGCTCCGCCAAGTTGGCGAGATATTCGCGCTCGATCCGAACCTGATCCGCGTTCTCTCGCAGTGCAAGAAGGCGGTCGAGGTCTCGATCCCTGTCGCGATGGACGACGGGTCGATCGGTGTCTACCAGGGGTACCGGGTGACGCACAACATCGCGCGAGGCCCGTCCAAGGGAGGCATCCGTTACCACCCGGACGTGACGCTCGACGAGGTCAAGTCGCTCTCGATGTGGATGACCTGGAAGTGCGCGCTCATGGGACTCCCGTTCGGTGGCGCCAAGGGCGGAGTCGTGTGCAATCCGAAGACGCTCTCGGTGGGAGAGCTCGAGCGCCTCACCCGGCGCTACACGAGCGAGATCATCAACGACATCGGGCCGGAGCGGGACATCCCGGCACCCGACGTCGGCACCGACGGCCGGGTGATGGCCTGGATCTTCGACACGTACTCGATGAACAAGGGGCACTCCGTGCTCGGAGTCGTGACCGGAAAGCCACTCTCCGTCGGAGGCTCTCTCGGTCGCGTCGAGGCGACCGCCCGCGGATCGCTCTACTGCATCCAGGCCCTCTCGGTGAAACAGGGCCGGCGGCTCGACGAGTACTCGGTCGCGATCCAGGGCTTCGGCAACGTCGGGGCGAACCTCGCCCGTCTGCTCGACGACGGAGGAGCCAAGGTCGTCGGCGTATCGGACTCGCAGTCCGGTGCCTACAACCCGAACGGGCTCGACGTGCCGGCTGCACTCGCCCACAAGCAGGAGCATGGAACGCTCGCCGGGCTCGCCAACGCCCAAGCGGTGACGAACGAGGAGCTCATCGAGCTCCCGTGCGACATCCTCGCACCGTGCGCGCTCGAGCAGGTCGTGACCGAGGAGAACGCGGACAGGGTCAAGGCGACGGTGATCTGCGAAGGGGCGAATGGGCCGGTCACGCCGGCGGCCGACACGATCCTCGAGGATCGTGGGATCCTCGTGCTTCCCGACGTCCTCGCGAACGCCGGCGGCGTCATCGTCTCCTACTTCGAGTGGGTGCAGGGGCTCCAGGAGTACTTCTGGAGCGAGGACGAGGTCAACGCGAAGCTTCGAGACATCGTCGCTCGTGCGTTCGAGGAGGCGTGGCATACGCGTGAGAGCCGCGAGACCTCGCTCCGGATGGCGTCGTACGGGCTGGCCGTGCAGCGGGTCGCCGAGGCGACGACGACGAGGGGCCTCTACCCCTAGCCACTTTCGCGCTGCGCGCGAAACTGGTTAGAGCGATGACGCACGTCGTTCTCTACACGGCTGAGGGCTGCTCGCTCTGCGAGCGAGCGCTCGAAGTCGTCTGTGGCGTTCGGGACGAGCTGGGCTTCGACCTGGACGTGGTCGACATCGAAGGAGTGGCCGAGCTCGAGGCCCGCTACAGAGAGCTGATCCCCGTCGTGGAGATCGACGGCCACCAGGCGTTCACCTACTTCGTGGAGGCGAACGCGCTGCGACGGGCATGTCTAGCGGTTCTCTCGACGAGGTCGAGAGAACCGCTGGCAGAATCGTGACGATTTGTCACAAACTGTCGACAGGGGGGAACACGTGCCCGAACGCTTGACTGTCGGTGTCGCCGCTCGTCTCAGCAGGTACCTCCAAGTCCTCACCCAGGCCAGGAAGATGGGGAAGGAGCGGATCTCCTCGCAAGAGATATCGGAGTACACGAACATCAACGCGACGCAGATCCGGCGCGATCTGTCGGCGTTCGGCAAGTTCGGGAAGCGAGGGGTGGGCTACCGCACCGATGCTCTCCTGGACGAGATCCGCCAGATCCTGCGCACCCAGGGCCAGCACAACATCGCTCTCGTCGGCGCGGGCCGGCTCGGGAGCGCCATCGCGAGCTCTCCGATCTTCGCCGAGCACGGGATCAACGTGGCCGCGATCTTCGACATCGATCCCGAGAAGATCGGTCAGCGCATCGGCGATCTGGAGATCAGCTCGAATGAGGAGATGGTTGAGGTCTGTCGTGAGCGCAACATCATCGTCGGCGTGATCGCGGTCCCGGCGGACACCGCCCAGGATGCTGCGGACGCGTTGATCGGCTCGGGCGCAAAGATCATCTTCAACTACTCCGAGGCGCTCCTCGACGTCCCCGCGGACGTCAACGTTCACACCTCCAACCCGGCCGGCGACCTGCTCTACGCGCTGTACTTCCACCTGACGTAGACCTCGCTCGTCCGCTGTCGATCGGCAAGTAACAACTTGTAACTTTCTCGACCGCGCACGCGGACAACCTCGGAGCCGCGGCCCGCACGGCGATTCGCGTCGCCAGGATCCAAGTAACAACTTGTAACTTGCGAGCAGCGGCTTCCCGCGACGAGCGACGTTCGCGCAGGATTGGGACGTGAGGATCCTTCTCTGGCACGGGTACCTCCTGGGCGGGACGGGCTCGAACGTGTACACCCGCCAGCTCGCTCGCGAGTGGTCCCGCGCGGGGCACGAAGTCACCGTCCTCTCCCAGGAGTCGCATCCCGAGCGATACG